>VBFF01000039.1:22999-30597 GCA_005889285.1 Chloroflexota bacterium | reverse complement strand
TGGCGCCCTCGGCACCCAGCATGCGGATCACTTTCAGGGCGAGGTCCTTGGGGAAGATGCCGGGCGGCAGCGCGCCGCGCAGGTTGATGCGGATCGTCTCCGGCACCCGGAACCAGGTCTTGCCCGTGGCGAAGGTGACGGCGATGTCCGTGGATCCGAAACCCGCGGAGAAGCAGCCGAGCGCGCCGTACGTCGTGCTGTGCGAGTCGGCGCCGACCACGATGCCCCCCGGCCTGATGAACCCCTTCTCCACCATCAGCTGGTGGCAGATCCCTTCCTGGAAGACATGGGTGACGCCGAACTCGTCGGCAAAGTCGCGAACGATCTTGTGGAGGCCGGCCGACGCCACGGTGTTCGCCGGCAGGATGTGATCGAAAACCATGATGACGCGTTGCGGGTCCCAGAGCGGGACGTCGAGCTTGCGGAACGCTTCGATCGCCAGCGGACCGGTGACATCGTGCGCCATGGCGTAATCGACGGGGGCGACGACGATCTCGCCGGCGTGGACTTCCCGTCCGAGCCGCCGCGAGAAGATCTCCTCTGTCAGTGTTCCCATTGTTTCTCCTAAGCTGGGACCGAGCCCCGCAGCAGATCGTCGAGTTCATCGTTGCTGAGGGGTCCCGCATCCGCGCGCCGCTTGACTTCATTGGTGAGCGCCCGCAAATCGTGATCCGTCAAGCTCAGGCCCAGGGCGGTTGCCCGGCTGGCGATCGCATGGCGGCCGGTCAACCGATGGCCCGCCATCACGGTGCGCTCCCGTCCGAAGCGCGCCGGGTCGAAGATCTCGTAGCTCGAGGGGTCGTTCAGCACGGCGTTGGTATGCATCCCGGCCTTGTGATGGAAGGCCGTATCGCCGGTGATCGCGGCATTGAAGGGGATGTCGACCCCGACCATGTCGGCGACCATCCGGTCGAGCTGGGGCAGGATCTCGAGCCGGTAGTGCGTCACCAGCTCGGGATGGACACTGAGCAGCCGGGCGATCATGCCGCTGAGCGGGACGATGCCATTGCGCTCGCCGATCCCCAGGACCGTGGTGTCGATATGGGTGGCGCCCGCCTCGAGCGCCGCGAACGCATTGGCGATGGCGCAGCCCGTGTCGTTATGGGCATGGAACTCGATGTCGCAGTCGACCGCCTTGCGCACCATCGAGACCATCTCGAAGACCTGGTTCGGGGTGGCGATCCCGACGGTATCGGCCAGTCCGACGCGCTGCGGGTGGAGGCGATCGATCGCCTGGTAGACGCGTAGCAGGTCACGCGGCTCGGATCGAAACGAGTCCTCGCTGCTGAAGCGGACTTCCAGCCCCTGCGCCTGGATGTAGCGCACGACCTCGGTGCCGGCCTCGATGATCTCGTCTACCGACTTGCCGTGCGAGAAGGCCCGCATGGCGGACGAGGTACCGAACAAGACGTCGATCCCGTCGGCGCCGGTGTCGATGGCGATCCGGGCGTCATCGAGATGACACCGGACGTGGGTCAGCACCTTGGCGCGAAGCGGCAGCGACGCGACGGTCCGCAGGTCGGCCTCGGACTGGGGCGAGGCGCAGGGCGACGTCAGCTCGAGGTATTCGACGCCGAACTCATCGAGCATCTCCGCGATCGCGATCTTCTGCGAGGGCGTGAAGTGGGCCGGGGCGAACTGCTCGCCTTCGCGCAGCGTTGACTCGATGATGTTGAACGCCTTGATGGTCATGGCACCTCCGAAAAATAAAAAGCCTTCGTCCACCGGGACGAGAGGCCTTCTCTCGTGGTACCACCCGACTTTGCCGTCCTCTCGCAAGAACAGCCTCTTTGAGTCCGCGGCCCGCTGCCTGAAGACTCCAGCCCGATCACGGGGGCCATCCGGCTCGGCCTACTGGGGATCGCCCCCGTTCGACCGGCGGCTCCGAGGCCTTTTTCGGCGGTGCCCTGGACTCTCCTTCTCAGCTGCCGGAGACTCTCTGTAATCCCAGCGTCCGCGTACTCGCCCTCATCGACGCCTTTCCGTATGAACTTGTTGGCGGGAACGATACGCGCCATCGGGGTCCGATGTCAAGCGGGCACGCCTTCATCATGCGACTGCTTGCCGGATGCCGACCTGCTGGACGTAGTCGATCACGTGGTCGGCGACCGGAATGCCCGTCGCATCCATGAAGCCGTGGAACTCGGGTGTGTAGTTGAGCTCGTTGACCAGCAAGCCGTCCTCGTGCTCCAGCAAGTCCACCGAGAGGAACCCGCCGCCGACCGCGGCGGCCGCTTTCTGGCAGAGCTGGTCGATCTCGGGCGTGACCTCGCAGATTGAAGCGCGCCCGTTGCGCGCGGTGTTCGTGATCCAGTGCTCGGAGGTGCGGTAGATCGCGCCAATCGTCTGGTCCCCCACGACGATCGCGCGGATGTCGCGCTGCGGCTTGTTGACGTACTCCTGGATGTAAAAAATACCGTGCTGGTAGGAGCCCAGCGTCTCCTTGTGCTCGAGCACTGCCTCGGCAGCATCCCGGTCGTTGATCTTGGCGAGCAGTCGCCCCCAGGAGCCAACCATGGGCTTGAGCACGACCGGATACCCCATCGCCTCGATGGCTTCCAGGGCGGACTCCCGCGTGAACGTGACGACCGTCTTCGGTACGGGCACACCGTCGCGGGCGAGCGCGGCGGTGGTCAGGATCTTGTCGCCGCAGATGCGGGCAACCTTCGCCCGATTCACGGTCGGCACGCGGGCGGCGTTCAGCAGCGTCAGCGCGTACAGCGACCGGCCGTGGTGGATGGACCGGTCCAGGACGACGCCGGCATGGGGAAAGGGGCTGCCAATGGCGAACTTGATGCGATCTTCATCCAGGCGCTCGAAGGGAATAACGCGTCGCCGGAGCGCCTCGAACAAGGCCTTCTCTTCGACGCGGACGCGGGAGCAGAGGATGCCGACCATCAGTGGTTGCGTAATCATACAGGCTTCCGTATACTTATGCGACTACAACCGGGCAGGAGGCTGCACCATGCTGGCATTGAAGAGCAAGTTACTGGAGAAGATCGACGCGACGCCGGTCAAGACGGCCAAGAAGGTCGCCCTGGCCTATTCCGGCGGATTGGACTCATCCCTCTGCGCCGTGCTGGCGAAAGAGAAATACCAGGTCGAGGAGCTGTTCGCGATCACCGTCGACGTGGGCCAGGGCCAGGACGAGATGGCCGCCGCCATCCAGAAGGCAAAGGTGCTGGGCATCACGCCGATCGTGATCGACGCCAAGCAGGAGTTTGCCGACCTCTGGCTGTCGAAAGCCATCCAGGCCAATTCGAATTACGAAGGCTACCCGGTCTCGACCTCGATGACCCGCCAGCTGATCGCCTCGAAGATCGCATCGCTGGCGCTCAAGCTCGGCTGCGACGCCATCATGGAGGGCAGCAGCGGCAAGGGGAACGACCAGTACCGCATGCACAACGTCTTCAAACTCTTCGCGCCCCAGCTCGATGTCCTCGTCCCGGTGCGTGACTTCGACCTGACGCGCGGCGAGGAGGAGGAGCTGTCCAAGGAGCTGGGCATCCCCATCACCGAGGTCATGCAGGGCGGCGACGACAAAACGCTGTGGTGCCGCAGCCTGGCGTCCGGGGCCGTGGGCCTCAACCAGCCGATCCCGGATCATGCCTGGCTCTGGCTGAAGCCGCCGGCAGAGGCGAGCGCCACCCCAACCAGGGTGTCGGTCAGGTTCGAGGGCGGCGTGCCGGTGGCGCTCAACGGCGACGAGTTGCCCCTCCCCGAAATCGTCTCCAAGCTCAACGTCATCGCCGGCAGCCATGGCATCGGCAAGATCGATATCTTCGAAGACGGGATCATGGGTCTGAAGTCACGCGAGCTTTACGAGGCGCCGGCGGCCGCGGTGCTGCTGAAGCTGCATCACGATCTGGAGCAGTTCACGCTGACCAAAGAGGAGCTGGATTTCAAGGCCGCGGTCGACCAGAAATGGGCCTACCTCGTGTACCACGGGGCCTGGTTCAGTCCGCTCAAGCAAGCGCTGGACGCCTTCATCCAGACCACCCAGGCCAACGTCAACGGCACCCTCACGGCCAACCTGTTCCACGGCACGATCGACCTGGAGTCGCGCCAGAGCGACTACACGCTCTTCTTCCCGGAAATCCGGGGCCTGCAAAGCCGGAGCTTCAATCAACAGTTGTGCGGGCCCGCCGCACAGATCGGCGGCTTGCCGTGGGAGGTGCTGGCCAAGCGGATGTCAAAGGTTTCGCACTGAGCCAGCAACCCTGGGGTGGGCGATTTGGCGAAGAGCCGGATCCCCTGATCCACGAGTTCACGCGATCGCTCGACGTCGACCGCCGGCTCTTTCGCGAGGACATCGCGGGTAGCCGGGCGTGGGCGAAAGCCCTGGTCCGCGCCGGCGTGCTGACGCCGGAGGAGCAGTCGCGCATCGACGTGGCGCTCCAGGAAATCGAGTCCGACTTCACCGACAATTTCCCTCCCCCGCTTGCGGGGGAGGGCAGGGTGGCGGCCCCCGAAGACATCCATATGCTGGTCGAAAAGCGCCTCCGCGAAAAGCTGGGTCCGCTGGGTGGAAAGCTCCATACAGGTCGCAGCCGCAATGACCAGGTCGCCCTCGATCTGCGCCTCTACGTGGGCGGCGCCGGAGCGCAGTTGCTCGAAGCGATCACCGGGCTCGAGTCTGCGTTGATCACCCGGGCCGAGGAACACGTCGATACGGTGATGCCGGGCTACACCCATACGCAGCGCGCGCAACCCGTCCTGCTGGCCCATCATCTCCTCGCCTACGTCGAGATGCTCCATCGTGACGCTGGCCGGATCGCGGACGCGCTGCGTCGTGCCGACGTGTCGCCGCTCGGCGCCGGTGCGCTCGCCGGCAGTGGCTTTCCCATCGACCGCGGTGCGCTGGCCCACGACCTCGGCTTCGGCGCCGCCAGCGCGAACTCGCTCGATGCCGTCGCCGATCGCGACTTCGTCGTCGAGCTGCTGGCGGCGTGCAGCATCGCGATGATCCATCTCTCGCGACTCTGTGGCGAGATCGTGCTCTGGACCAGTATCGAGTTCTCCTTCGCCTCGCTTCCCGATGCGCTGACCAGCGGCAGCTCGATGATGCCGAACAAGAAGAATCCCTGCGCGGCCGAACTGGTCCGAGCGAAGAGCGGACGCGTCGCGGGCGACCTGGTGAATCTGCTGATGGTGCTCAAGGGCCTGCCGCTCGCCTACAACCGCGACCTGCAGGAGGACAAGGAAGCGCTCTTCGACGGCATCGACACGACGCTGGCCTGCCTACACGTCACGGCCCGGCTGGTACGAGGTTTGCGTTTCGACCGGGACGTGATGCGCAGGGCCGCCCTCGAGGGCTATACGCTGGCAACTGAGCTCGCCGACTACCTGTCACGCAAAGGCATGCCCTTTCGCGACGCGCATCACCTGGTGGGCCGGATGGTCGCCGAGGCGATCGCTGCCCACCGGGGCCTGGAATCGTTCAGCCTCGCCGAGCTGCAGCGGTTTTCCCCGCTGTTCGGCGCGGAAATCGTCGACCATCTGACGCTAGAGGGCGCGCTGGGATCGCGCGACGTGGTCGGTGGAACGGCGCCCGCGCGCGTCAGGGAGGCGCTCGCGAATGTCAAAGCGTAAGCGGCAGGAGGCGATCCTCTCCCTCATCGCCAAGCACCAGATCGCGACCCAGGAAGAGCTCGTCGAGCGTCTGGGCCGCGTCGGGATGCCCACCACGCAGGCAACGGTGTCGCGTGACATCGCCGAGCTCGGCCTGGTTCGGGTCGGCGGACCGGAGAGCCACTACGTCAAACCGAACGAGGGGCTGGGCGCAGCGTCGCCGGTGGGCCGCGAGGACCGGCTTCGGCGCCTGCTCCGTGACCTACCGCTGACCGTCCGGCGCGGACAGGGCATGGCCGTGCTGACGACGACGCCGGGCTCGGCGAACTCGATTGCGTCGGCAATCGACGCGGTCGCGTGGCCGGAAGTGATCGGCACGCTTGCCGGTGACGACACGATCTTTGCGGCTCTCGCGCTCCACCCGCGCGCCTATGGCGGGCTCGCCCAGCGGCTGGCCGGCCTCGGCGCCTACGTGCAACCGGAGGACTGATGCCAGAGAAGATCGTCCTCGCTTTCTCGGGTGGTCTCGACACCACAGTGGCCGTGAGGTGGCTTACCGAAACCCGCGGCTTCGACGTGGTGGCGTTGACGGTCGACCTCGGCAGCCAGCCAAACCTCAAAGCCATCAGGGACCGGGCGCTCGCTGCGGGAGCCGTCGCGGCCTATGTCGTCGATGCCCGGCAGCCGTTCATCGAGCGGTTTTGCTGGCCGGCCCTAAAGGCGGGCGCGCTGTACCAGGGCCAATATCCGCTGGCAACCGCCCTTGGCCGCCCGCTGATTGCCCAGCTTCTCGTGGAGGTTGCCGCTCGCGAAGGCGCGACCTGGGTGGGCCACGGTTCGACCGGCAAGGGAAACGACCAGGTCCGCTTCGACGTTGCGGTCGGCGCGCTCAACCCGAAGCTGAACGTGCTAGCGCCGTTGCGGGATGGCATGTCGATGACCCGGGAGGAGGAAATTGCATACGCGCGCGCAAAAAATCTGCCAATTGAGGTCAAGCGCGAATCGCCGTACAGTGTGGATGAGAACCTGTGGGGGCGATCCATCGAGGCCGGGGTCCTGGAAGATGCTCTCCTCAAACCCCCCGAGGACGCATATCGCTGGACTTCGACGGTGGACTCCGCCCCCGCCAGCTCCGGGGTCATCGAGCTGACCTTCCAGGAGGGCGTACCGACGACGCTCGATGGCCGCCAACCCGGCGCCGTAGCCCTGGTTGAGGAGCTCAACCGTCTGGGCGGCTTGCACGGCATCGGCCGCATCGACATGATCGAGGACCGCTTCGTGGGAATCAAGTCGCGCGAGATCTACGAGGCGCCGGCGGCCGTCATCCTGCACACCGCGCACCGGGCCCTCGAGGACATGGTGCTCGACGCCGAGGCTGGGCGTTTCAAGACTTCGGTCGCGGCGGAGTACGCGCGCCTCGTGTACCAGGGCAAGTGGTTCGCCAGTCACGGCGCGACCTCGACGCCTACGTCCAGAGCACGCAGAGCGCCGTCAGCGGGACGGTTCGCCTCACGCTCCACAAGGGCAGCGCCCAGGTCATCGGCCGGTCCTCACCGTACTCGCTCTACCGCCCGCAGCTCGCCACCTACTCAGCGGGGGATCAGTTCGATCACCAGGCGGCCGTCGGATTCATCAAGCTGGTTGGCCTGCCCGTCCGAACCCAAGCCGCGGTGCAGGGAAGCGCGGTGACCGAGCGTCTACTTGAAGACGATCGCCATGTTGTTGAAGTCGGCCCAGGAAGCCTCGAAAGCCGCCTTGCTGAACCAGTACTGCGAGCCGCTGTGCCAGGGGTCGTTGACCCGAACCTGCGTCGCTGACACGCCGCTCAACGTCACGACGTGTTCGATCAGCGAGTAGCGGATCCTGATCTTCTCGTCGAACGTCGTCCAGTACCCAACGTAGGGCCGATCCCAGCCAGTCTCGGTCCAGGCCATCACCGGATGACCGGCAGCGAGTTCGGCGTAAATCCTCGTCGGCGTCCAGCCGTTGGCCGCGCCTTCGCCACCCTCGGCATTGGGCACACCGTG
>VBFF01000039.1:22311-22971 GCA_005889285.1 Chloroflexota bacterium | reverse complement strand
GGGATGAGGTCAGCGCCGTCGATGTTGCCGACAAAATTCTTGTAGGGGTTGCCCCACTGAACCACGATCTTCTGACCATTGGAGAGATGGCCCATCACCGGTGAGCGGGTGTCGGGCTGCGGCTGCATCGCGATCAGTTGATTCTGTGTGTAATTGATGCCAAGGGCCCCAAGCGCCATCTGGAGCGCCGCTGTCTCACAGTCCAAGTTCCGCAGTTGCTTGTAGACCGGCACATTGAAGGTCACGGTGGTGGGTTTCGGCACCGGCGTGGGCGTCGGCGTTGGCGTTGGACTCGGTGTCGGCGTTGGGTGGCCGATGGCCAACAGAGGAGCCGGGGTCGGCCGAGCCGCGGCGATCTTGTAGGTGGGCGATGCGAACACCGTGATCGCGCCGGCCACCAGTGCCAACAACGCCAGCAGGAAGAGAATGGCCGATCTCATGTTCGTGGATGGGGCTCGGCAGGGACGTAGTCCCGTGCGCCAGTCTGGGGATTGTACCTGACCTTCATCAGCTGACCCGTGGTCGGATCGACGAAGCGCTCGCCGGTTTCTTGCCAGGGGCCACCGGATGTCACGGCCGGACGGTAGCGCCCGCGCTCGAAGAGAACCGCCGCGAGCACTACGGCGCCATTCACGAACAGGTAGAAGACCAACCCTGCCA
>VBFF01000039.1:0-22207 GCA_005889285.1 Chloroflexota bacterium | reverse complement strand
GGAGTCGTATTGCATCCGGACCACCGCATTGGCGCCCATCGCCGTCGCGTTCTTCACCATGCGGTCGATGGCATGCCGGCGGGCATCCTCGAGCAGTTCGGTGTACTCGACGATTTCGCCGCCGCCGATCGATCGCAGCGTCGCCATGATGTTGCCACCCAGCCCTCGACTCCTGACGACGAGGCCGAATACCTGGCCTTTCATCTCGATGATGCGGTGCCCTGCGACTTCTTCCGTTGTGACGACGATCATCTCCGTCCTCCTCTTCTGATGCTTACAGCCAACCCTGGTCCTCGGCAACGCGCGCTGCCTCGGTGCGATTGTTGACCTCCAACTTCTGAATCGCCGACGACAAATAGTTGCGCACGGTTCCCTCTGAGAGGAAGAGCGCCTTCGCGATCTCCGCGATGGTTGCGCCGTCCTGGCCGGCAACCAGCACCTCGCGCTCCCGCTCCGACAGCGGGCTGATTCCTGAGCTCAGCGCCGCGGCGGCCAGTCCGGGGTCGATCACGCGCTCGCCGGCCATCGTCCGCCGGATCGCTAGCGCCAGCTCGTGGGCGGGCGCGTCCTTCAGCATGAATCCCGACGCTCCACTCTCCATGGCGCGCCGCAGGAAGCCGGGCCGTCCGAAGGTCGTGAGAATCAGGGTGCGGCACGAGGGAAGCTCGCTGCGAAGCTGGCCGGCGGCCGTGATGCCGTCACCGCCCGGCATCTCGATATCGAGCAGTGCTACGTCGGGCTTCGTCCGCGATGCCAGGGGGAGGACTTCATCTGCGCGGTCGGTCTCGGCCACGATTTCGATATCTCCTTCCATCGCCAGCAGTGCCTTGAGCGCTCCTCGAACCATTCCCTGGTCTTCCGCGATGAGCACGCGGATCACGCGGGGACCCGATCCGCGGAGGCGCTTGCCTGCGCCAGGGGCAAGGTCACCCTCAGCCGGAAGCCTTCGTGCGGCAGAGGCTCCGCTGTGAGGGTTCCGCCGCGCTCTAACACGCGCTCCCGCAGTCCGCGCAGTCCCGTGCCTGTCTCAAGCGTGCCGCCGCGACCGTCGTCGACCACCTCGACCGTCGCCCGGCCATCCTGGTTAGCGATCCGGATCGCACAACGCATGGCCTGGCTATGCCGCATCACGTTCGTCACCCCTTCGCGGACCGTCCAGGCAAGGACCGACTCCACGACGGAGGGCAGCGATGCGTGGTCCTGGTCGATGTGGTCCTCGATGCCGGCGGCGGCCAGGGCCTCGTGAGCGCCCGCGAGTTCCGCCGCCAACGTCGGCTGGCGGTACCCGGCAACCGCCTCGCGGACGTCGCGCAGCGCATCGCGGGCGACCTTCTCGATGTCTTCAACCTCGTGGGCGGCCAGGCCTGGAGTGGTCTTGATGAGGCGCCCGGCCAACTCGCTCTTGAGCGCGATGACCGACAGGCTGTGCCCGAGCAGATCGTGAAGGTCGCGCGCGAACCGAAGCCGCTCCTCCCCCACTGCGAGACGGGCGATCTGCTCGCGCGCCTGCGACAGTTGCCGGTTAGCCTGGATCAGGAGCTGGCCGGCAACGGCCGTCAGGCCGACGAGCAGCTCATTAAGGAATTGACCGGTGGCGTTCGTAACCGACTCGCCGCGCGCCAACTCGACGGCGCCAGAAAGGACGGACAGCAACAACACCGCCGGCAAGCCGATGCGCCAGTTGCAGGCGGCGCCCGCCATGATCAGCGCGTACAGAAAGAGGCTTCCGTACTGGGGCGGGGTTCGCAGGGTAAACACCACGAGCAAGGCGCTGGCCGCCACCACGGCTGGCAGCGCGAATCGCTTATCAGGTCCAGCGATGACGCGCAGCCAGAACCATCCCCAGATCACCGCTAAGGCGAAGAGAAGCGCGAGGCCGACGACCTGGGCGTCCCGATCAAACCGTGTTGTGAGCAGCGCCGCCACCGGGTAGATAAAAAAGACAAGCCAGGCCACCATGAAGAGGCGGCCCAGCTTGATCCAGCGCGGAGTCAGGCTCATGTCGACCTAGACTAGGCGATCGCTCCCTGGAGGTCCGCGCCGGTGAGGAACTTCTGATCGCCGGTCGCCTTGACGTCGGAGAGTACTTTTCCGTCCTTCAGGCGGATGACGCGGTCGGTTTGGGCGGCCACGTCCATGTCGTGGGTCACCAGGACGAATGTCACGCCGTGCTCGCGGTTCATGCGCCGCATCAGTGCCACGATCTGCTGGCTGGTTTCGCTGTCGACCTCGCCCGTCGGCTCGTCGCCCAACACCAGCGAGGGCCGGTTGATCAGCGACCGGGCGATCGCCACCCGCTGCTGCTCGCCGCCGGACATCTGGTCCGGTCGGTGGTGCATCCGATCTTTCAAGCCGACCTCATCGAGCAGTGCGGCGGCGCGTGCCTTGCCGTCCTTTCCGTTTTTGTGATAGCGAAGGGGCAGCATGACGTTCTCGATGGCATTCAGCCCCGGCAGCAGGTTGAAGTCCTGGAAGACGAAGCCGATCTTCTTACCGCGCAAATCGGCGCGCGCGCCATCGCGGAGCTTGCCGGTGTCCATGCCATCGAGCATGATCTGGCCGGTCGAGGGCCGCAACAGCAGGCCGAGAAGGTCGAGCGTCGTCGTCTTGCCGCTCCCCGAGCGGCCCACGATGGAGAGGAACTCGCCGGCTTCGATAGTCAGGTTGATGCCGTCGACGGCTTTGACCGTGGTCGCCGCCTGCTTGTAGTACTTGGTCAGGTCATGAAGTTCGATGCTAGCCATGGTTGCCTCCTAGGCCGCCCGCAGCGCCCGCACCGGATCCATCCGGGAGGCACGCAGGGCAGGGATGATGCCGGCGGCGGCGCCCAATCCGACCGAGAACAGGATCGCCACGATCACGAGTCGCCAGCTGAGCAGGAAGAGCGTCAGGTTCGCCGAGGCGGTGGCCGCGTTGATCAGGCTGGTCAGACCCCAGCCGAGGACCAACCCGATTCCGCCGCCGATGCTGCCGATCAGCACCGCCTCGAGCAGGTACTCGCGCAGGATGTGTCCGACTTTCGCGCCTACGGCCTTCTTCAAGCCGATCTCACGGACCCGCTCGGTGACCGCCATCAGCATGGTGTTGATCACGGAGAGGCCGCCGACGACGAGGGCGATGAGGGCCGCGCCGGTGGTGATGGCGGTGAAGATCGCGCCGCCCGAATTGAAGCTGGCGACGAGCACGCTCGGCTTGGTCGCCTTGACCCCAGGGACCTCGGCGTTGATCTTTTCTGCGAGCTTGTCGAGGTCCTGGCCCGGCGTGCCGTAAACCGTCGCCCCATTGACGAGCTTGGTGGTGTCGATGCTGTTGCGGATGCTCGCCGGAAGCGTTTCCTTCAGAAGCATCTGGGCATCGGCCAGGGTCACGTACGCCCCCGTATCGGGAGCGGTCTGCGTCTTCGCGAGAACTCCGACCACGGTGAAGGTGTGGTTGACGAAGTCCGGCGGTGCGTCTTTCGCCCGGATGGGCAGGTCGATCGTGTCACCGACGTTCTTCTTGAACTCCGTTGCAAAGTCAGATCCCAGGACAACTTCGCCGTTGGCGTTGACCTCGCGACCCTGCGCGGTGTGGATCTTGAAGGCGCTGTAGGTGTTGGCCCGCGGGTCCGCGTTGGAGATATAGTCAGGGATCCCGAAGGACACCGTGTTGGTACTGCCCGGCTTGGCGGTGACCTGCACATCAGGAAATGCCGCGGCGACGCCGTCGACCTTTTCCAGAGCCGCGACGCGGTCTAGCGTGAGTAGGCCGCCACCGAAAGCACCGACCGCCCCGCCGGAGCTGTCTGCGACCTGGACATTCGACCCAAAGTACGTCGCGCCACCGGAGAGTAGCGCGTTGAACTTTTCGGCCATCGCGCCCATCGTCACCAGCGCGAGCACGCCGATCACGATGCCGCTGATCGTCAGGATGTTGCGCAGCTTGCGCCGCGTCAGATTTCGAATGATTTCCATGGGTCCTCCTCAGGGATAGCTGATTCGCGTCTTACGGGAGAGTACGGTCGCACCGTGCTTTCAACCAGTCGCAGCGGTCAGCTATTCCGGATGACATGCGTCATCCGGCGCGATTCCCTCCCCGGTCGCGGAGGAGGTTCAGCCTAGGGGCTATTGATCGAAAGCCTCAATGCTTGACTCGTCTATAGAGACCGTCTATATCTGAGCGATGCTGCTGGCACAGGTTGAGGGGTTTCTCGAAGTGGCGCGGCGCGGGAATGTCAGCCGGGCCGCGGAGGCAATGTTCGTCACGCAACCGACCCTGACAGCGCGGCTCCATGCGCTCGAGCGCGAACTGGGCGAACCACTATTCGCCCGGACGCGGCGGGGGATGCGCCTGACGGACGCCGGCAGGGCCTTCCTCCCTTATGCCGAACGCGCTATGCGGGCGGTACGTGATGGACGCCAGGCACTGACCGACGCCCGTTCCGCCTCGGCGGGCCGGCTGGTGCTCGGCGCCGCCCCGGCGGTCAGCACCTATGTGCTGCCGGCCCTCCTCCAGCGGTTCGCCGCGGCTTACCCGCGGATCGAGGTGGCCGTTCGAACGGGACATTCGGAAGACGTCCTGCAGATGCTCCTCCGCGAGGAGGTGCAGCTGGCCATGGTGCGGACGATGCGCCACCCCGACATCGAATCAATCCCGCTCTATGAAGAGGCGCTGGTGCTCGTCGTTCCGCCCGGCCACCCCTTTGCCAAACGACCCACGGTCGGCATCGCCGACGTGGCCTCTGAGCGACTGATCTTCTTCGACCGCACCTCGAGCTACTACGAGCTGACCCAGTCCTTCTTTCTCAGCCTCGGGGTGACCCCGCGCGAGGTGATGGAGCTCGACAACATCGAGTCGGCCAAGAAGATGGTGGAACGCCGGCTCGGCATCGCCCTGCTTCCTCGCACCGCCGTCGCGGGCGAGCTCGCCGCGAAGACGCTGACCCAGGTCGCGGTCACCGACGCGCCGGCGATGTCGCAAAAGATCGTGGTGATCCGGCGCCGCGACCAGGGTCGCCCATCGGGTACGGTCGCGGCCTTCCTCAACCTCGTCCGCGAGTCCGATCCGGCGGCCGTTTAGACGACGCGGTCTTCGGGCAACGCCTCGGCGTACTCCTGGCCGAGCCGGGCGGCGTCGTAGGCCTTGCCCACCAGGTGGTGGTAGGGCACGCCTGAGAAGAAATGATGGCTGCGCGTGGGGAAGTCCTGGCCCTGCTCGAATTCCTTTCGTTGGAGTGCGATGTAGCCATCCTGCTGGTCCTTCGACATCGCCTGCAGCAGCATGCTGAGCCCGTGCCCTTCGGCGTGCTGGGCACCGAGCGTGATGAAGATGAACTTCACACCCATCTCGCCTAGCTCGGCGAACGTCATCGGGTTCGGATCCTTGAACCACTTGAAGGACGACGACCAGTTGAAGGCGAAACGGGCCTGCGGAAAGCGCTGCTTGATCTGCTGCGTGAAGGTCTCGACGGTGCCGCGGTCGGAGGTCGGGAACTCGCACCAGAGCAGGTCCGGGATGCCGCTGTCGAGGTAGCGCAGGCCGCGATCGACGGCCAGCTCCATCTTGCGGAGCGGCTCGGGCGCGTCGACGGCACTGAGGCCGTCGGTGCGGGCGATGACGACGAAGTCGCGGTTGCCGAGGTCGTCAGCGACCGCCCGCGCCATGCGCAGCTTGCCCACCATCTCGTTCACCGGGATCAGGGCCTTGCCGCCGATGTGTCCGCAGCGCTTGGGCAGCACCTGGTCTTCGATGTGGGCCGCCGCTACGCCCGCCGTGACGTAGAGCTCGGTGGTCCGCTGGACGTTGAAGATGTTGCCGTACCCGCCATCCATGTCCACGATCACCGGTGGGATGTCGAGGTGCCTCCCGGCCACACCCTTCTCCGGGTCGCCCACCGCCATGGTCAGCTGGAACTTTCGCAGCCCGCTCACGGTGCGGCGAGCGGCGTCGGCGATCTCGACGCTCGAGTAGAGGTCCATGTCGGTCGTGCCGAGATGGCCGATGGCGAAGGAGTAGCCGCTGAAATAGACGGCTTTGTAGCCGTGGTACATGACGAGCTGGGCGCCCATGGGATCGTAGACCCCCGGTCCGAAAAGGAACGGCTCGGTCGCGAGCAACTCGCGCATGCGGGTGCTGGGATGGACGAAACGCGAGGCGGGCACCTTGAAGCCGTCCGGCAGCAGCGGGCTGGGGACGAGCTCGGTCGCTTGCGGCACGGCCACGGTTGCCATTAGCGCGGGCTTACTCGTTCCCGTGATCGCGTTCGCAGTCGTCCGGGCAACCGCACTCGGCGATCTCGGCCCGACACTGGTACTCGTCGCTCGGCGCGGTCTGGATGCTTCGCCCTTCCGTTCTGATCATGGGTGCAACTCTATCAACTAACTATCCATCAGGTCCAATCGTTTCTCGCGATTGGTGCGATAAAGAAGCCCTATATCAAGTGGAAACTAGCGGCCATCTCCAGGCCAAGAGCAACCGCCGCCAGGAGCAATACGACGGCCACGATCCGGGCGTCGTTGGTGGCAGCGATCGCAGCCAGCCGCGCCTCACGCAAGCCGGCCGCAATCTTCCGACCGGTGTTCTGGATCGCCGCTCGAACCGTCCGTCCAAGCGGCCACTCGTGCGCGGCGGGCTGAGAAAGCCGACCGCGCGCCGAAAACAATCCCATCTCGCTTCCCTCCTTCCCTGGGTTCGCCGAGCGAACGGGGCCTCCTGAGGGTCACCGTAGCAGATCACGCCTGGTCCACGTCAAGCCGCGGTGGGGGGCAGGGTCAGGTGGTGGGCGGGAGGTTCCAGTGCTGGAAGACGGAATCGGCGTGCTCGTAGCTCAGCACGCTGAGCGTCGCGGTTTGCAGCGCGTAGTGGCGCCCGCCGTCGGGTGGCTGACCGATCCAGCGTGAGGCGAGCACTCGCAGGACATGCCCGTGGGCGAAGATCAACACGTCGCCGGCCACGCGACGGACCTCGGCGATGACGCGGTCGGCCCGGCGGCCGACATCGGCCGCCGTCTCGCCGCCGGGACCGCCATCCCGCCAGAGTGACCAGTTCGGATCGAGCGCCTCAATTTCCTTCGAGGTGAGACCCTCGTAGCGGCCGTAATTCCACTCCACCAGGTCCGGCATCACCCGGGCCCGCTCGACATAGCCCGCCAGGCGGCAGGTGTCGAGCGCGCGCCGCAGCGGACTCGTGAGGACGAGCGAAAACGTCCAGGGACTCAGCCGAGGACCCAGCGCCGTGGCCTGGCGCCGCCCCGCTTCGGTCAGGAGAAGATCGGTCGTGCCCGTGTGCCGGCCGCTGAGACTCCATTCCGTTTCGCCATGCCGCGCCAGCACCACCGACTGCGCCATCGGCTTGGTCTCAGCCGGTCCGGAAGTCGACGTGCGAGGCGCCGCCGCTGATCTCGATGTCGAATCGGTCTGTCGCCGACGCGTAACCGGGGCTCTGCTGCTGGAAATCCCCGCCGATGGCGGCGTAGGAAGAGCCGTTGATGCGCAGCCCGCTGACGCCGCCACTCACCGCGACGTGCCATTGCGCCCCGGTCGGCGCCCGTAACGTCACATTGCTCAGGCCCCCCGAGATGTCGATCAGGACGGTGCCCTTCGCGCCGGGCAACTGCGCGTCCAGCCGGCTTGCGCCGCCCGAAATCTCCACCTTGGCGAGCTGCAACCGGCGAAGGTCGAGGTGGGCATTGGCCACGCCGCCGCTGAGCTTGATGGTCCAGGGGATGCGATCGGTAAGCGTGATCACGACATGCCGTCGCCCCGCACCGAACAACCGAAGCGGGGAGAAGCCCGATGGCTCGTCGATCGCCAGCGTGCCGCTCTCGTGGTCGAGGCTGATGGTCGGCGGATCGTCGCTGCCCGGGTACTCGACGTGGGCCTGGTAGAGGGAGTCGCCCAGGTTGGTGGCTCCCTGGATATTCACCGTGGCCCCGCTGTAGCCAAGATCCAGGGTTGCCGCGGTCAGACCTCCGATACGGTCGGAAACGTTGGCTTGCCGGGTGCCGAAGTTGGTGGCAGGTGCCAGGGTGGCATACGCTACAGCCGCGATCACGATCACGACCGTCGCACCCAGCCCGAGCAAGGCGGCTTGCTGGCGCGGCAAGGTGTGATTGAGAATCAGTTGAAGTCCAAGGATGACGAGGAGCAACGGCCACAAGTCGCCGAGCCGCAAGAGTACGTCGGACGAGAGAACGCCCACGTTTGCCAGCAGAACGATGGCGCCGATCGCGATCAGCAGCAGCGGGATCAGCAGGCCCCGAATCCGATACATGGGTTTCTAGCGGCGGCGAGCCAGCACCAATAGCCCTGCCGCGATCAACACAACGGGACCGACGATGTCCCAGCGAATGTTCCGCAGCAGGCCGAGGTTGTCGATCAGCAAGTAGGCACCGAGCGCGATCAGGATGATGCCGGCCCACAGCCCTCTCGGCCGGTCGCGGAGGGCCGGTCCCCACCAGCCACCGCGTGCGGGTGGGATTGGTGCACCCGGTGGGGAAGGCGAATCGGCCGGCGTCGGCGTTGCCGCGGCGCTTTCGCGCGTGCGAAAGCCGGTGCGAAAGTCCTCTCTGAGCTCGTCACCCATGGCACGTATCCGTGCACCGACGTTTCGCGTGGCCGACGACGGCGCGCCCTCGGGCGGCTCCATCAGAAACCAGAGCACCAGGTAGAGGATGACGCCGATCCCGACACCGGGCGGCAGAAGGGCGAGGACGACAAAGGCGATGCGCACCAGCAGCGCGTCGACACCGAAGTAGGCGGCGAGGCCCGAAGAGACACCCCCGACGATGCGATCCGACCCACGCCGCAAGGCGCCCCCGGTCGTCTCGCCCATGGCGCGGCCATTATCGCACTTCGAGCCCCGGCAAAAAAGAGAGCGCGCCTGGCGCGCCCTCGCCGAAATCTCGAGCGGTTAGACGGCTCGCCGGCCGACCAGCAAGTTGTAAATGATGCCGATGATCGCCAGGATCAGCAGCAGGTGGATGAGGCCTCCGGCGACATGGAGCGAGAACCCCAGCAGCCACAACACGAAGAGGACGACGACCACGGTCCAGATCAAACTCACCATGACGAACCTCCCCGAAATGATATCGTGCTATTTGATAGCACCGATATCATATTACCGCAGGGTGGAGTTGGTGTCAACCGGGGTGGTCGTGGCCCGGACCCGGGCCTGGCGCCGGCTCTCAGCAGCCAGGCTCGCCGGGATGGCCACAACAGGGCCTCGGCGGGAAGCGCAGGCGATTTCGAATCAGCAGCTGCAGTTTGCGCCCGAGCGGCATGGGTTGGCGGAGATTGGCCATGAAGGCATCAGCAGAGCCGCCGCGCTCGCTCATCACCCAATCCTATGATCAAAGGAATGGACCTCGCCCGCATGAAGCAGCGTTTGCAGGAGGAGCGCACCAGGCAGCTCGCGCTCGCCGCACGCCTCCGCCAGGAAGAAGCCGACCCGGTCGAATCGGGCGAGCTGTCGACGGCCGATCAGCACCCGGCGGAGCTCGGCAGCGAGACCTTCGAGCGGGAGCTGGAGCTCACGACGCTGAGCATCGTCGAAGGCGAGCTGAATGAGATCGATGGTGCATTGCGCCGGCTCGATCACGGCAGCTACGGCATTTGTGAGGAATGCGGCAAGCCGATCGACGAGGCCCGGTTGGAGGCCGTTCCCTGGGCCCGCTACTGCGTCCTCGACCAGGCCCGCATCGAGCAGGCACTCAGCCGGCGCTAGTCCAGGTTTTTGACGACGTCTCCGCCGCGCATCACCGTCCGAACGTGTTTTGGCTCGGCGAAGATGCTCGGGTCTCCGAGTGGGTCGTCGTCGAGGACGATGAGGTCGGCGCGCTTGCCCTCTTCGATGGTGCCGACCTCCTTATCGATGCGCATCAGCGCGGCGTTCGTCCGGGTGGCCGCGATGATCGCGTTCATGGCGCCCATGACACGCGCCTGGCAGGCGATCTCCTTGCCTTTCTCGCCCTGCATGTCGGCCAGCACATCCGATCCGGATCCAATCCGCAGCCCTTTTTCATACGCGAGTCCCAGTGAGTCGTAGGCGCCGGTCAGTCCCTGGCGAATCTTGCGGACCATGTCCGGCGTCCAGCCATCGCCGGCCTCGCGAGCGGCGAGCAGCTCGTAGGTGATCACGGTCGGAACAAGGAAGACGTCGCCGGCGGCCAACATCTGATCGGCAGTGGCCTCGTCGAGGAAATTGCCGTGTTCGATCGACCGGACGCCAGCCTTCAGGCAGTTCTGGATCGCCCCCGGCCCGTAGGCATGCGCCAGTACGTAGGTACCGACCGCCTGCGCCACGTCGACGGCGGCCGCCAACTCGGGGACAGAGAACTGGACATGGTCCAGCTCATCGGTCGGTGACGCCGCACCGCCGCTCGCCATCAGCTTGACCTGGTCCGCGCCGCGGCGCAGAACTTCGCGAGCGGCCCGACGAACGCTGTCGGCGCCGTCCGCGAGGATCGTCTCCGAGGTCAGGCCGGGAACGGCCGGAAAGGTCGCGCGCGACGTCCGCGCGCGGTGGTCACCGTGTCCGCCGGTCTGGGAGATGAAGGCGCCGCTGATGAAGATCCGCGGTCCGCGGATCAATCCGAGGCGGACCGCCTCCTTGAATCCCCAGTCGAGTCCGCCGGCATCGCGAACGGTGGTGAAGCCGGCGTCCAGGGTGGCTTCGATGACCTCCTTGATCCTCAGCGCGAGGACGGCGGGCGGAAGGGCGGCCTCGGTGGCGGCGTCGAGGTCGATCAGCGCCAGGTGAACGTGCGCATCGAGGAGGCCGGGCATCAGGGTTCGGCCCTGGCAGTCGATCACCCGCGCGTCCTTCGGTCCCGGCGGTCCGCTGTTCGCGCCGATTCGACGGATCCGTCCATCCTCGACGACCACGCGCGCGTCACGCTGAGGGTCGCGGCCGGTGCAGTCGATGACGGTGGCGTGCTCGAAGACGGCGCTCACGGCCCGACTAGTTTATCTACGCGGCGAGGTAGATCAGGAACAGATCGGTCGCAAAGGCAAGCAGGAATCCGAAGAGGAGTCCCCAGGCCAGTGCCGCGGGAGAATTGAGCCGGCGGCCGATGTGGAACATCTCGTTGACGACGTAGATCAAAGCGCCGGCCGCCAACGCCAGGAAGAGGACATAGACATAGGTGGAGGTGAAGACATAGCCAATCACCGTCCCGAGGAAGGTGGGCGCCCCACCGATCAGGCCGGCGGCCAGGAGGAAGCCCCAGGACGGCATCAGCGCGTCGGTCGCCAGGGGTGCCGCGATGCCGAAGCCCTCGGTGATGTTGTGGAGCGCGAAGCCGATCACCAGCACCAGCGCGAACGCGACCGCGCCGCTGGCCGCCGACTGGCCGATCGCCAGCCCCTCTGACAGATTGTGCAGGCCGAGCCCGGTCGCAATCATCATCGCCAGCGTCCTGGGAGCGGCGGGCGGCGCGTGCTTGGTTCGACCAAACAGCCGAGCGTTGAAATACACGAGGCCGAGGAGGCCGAAGGCAAGCCCCGCCGCAAAGATCGCGACGAGCGCGGCGAAGCTGCGACCGCCATGATGCGTGGCCGCCAGCGCGGTCTCGACCGGGCTGACGGCATGGGTGAGGATGTCCCAGAGCAGGAAGATGAGCACGCCGGTGGCGACCGCGTTCAAGAAGCCCTGAAGGGCGCGCGAGACGCCTCGAACCCGTCCGATCGGAAGGCCGATGAAGATGGTGGCGCCCGCGATGGCGCCCAACGCGGCGGCTGCGACGTGACTCACGTTTGTATATTGTTAGCAGGTGCCAAGCTCACGATTAGTTAACGCTAACACACGTTCCCCTCAACCCTCGGAGGTGATCGCCCACTATTTGGAAGCGATCTATTACATCCGGGCGGAGGGCGAGGTCGTGCGCAGTGCGCGCCTGGCGGACTGGCTATCGGTCAGCCGGCCGACGGTGACGGTAGCGCTGCGGCGGATGGTCCGGGATGGGATGGTCCGGCTGAACGCGCACAAGGAAATCGAGCTGACGGCGCGTGGGGACAGCGCAGCGGCGGCCATCGTCCGGCGTCACCGGATCGTGGAGCGGTGGATGACCGACGTACTGGGGCTCGATTGGGTGGCGGCCGACGCCGAAGCGGAGCGTCTGGAGCACGCGGTGTCGGAGGTGGTGGAGGAGAGGCTCTACCGCACCCTCGGCGGACCGAAGACCTGCCCGCACGGCAATCCGATTCCCGGCCATTCGACGATGCGGGCGAACGAGCTCCGGCTGTCAGCCCTGGGGGCGGGCGACACCGGAACGATCACGAGGATCTCAGAGGTGGCGCAGCGCGAAGCCCCGCCGTTGCTGCAATACCTTCACGAACGAGGCCTGCATCCTGGAACGCGGATTACGATCGAAGAGGTCGACGAGATTGGCCGGACGATGAGGCTTCGGGCGGCCCGCCAGCTGACACTCAGCTACGAAACTGCCTCGAAGCTCTCGGTCGTGCGCTCACCTAAGCCGAGATCGCGACGGGTTTCCGCTCCTCGCTAACGGCTACCGGCTGGACGGTCGTCGCCGAGTGGGGCAGGACGAGCCAGCCCGCGAAAACCACGACGCTGCAGATCACTGCGATGACAGTTGTCGCGTCCATGAATTCTCCTCCTTCTTAGTTGGCGTTGATACTGGCGTAGGCGGGTTCGCCGTGCTGCGAGAGATCGAGGCCCAGGATCTCTTCGTCCTCGTGCACGCGCAAGGGGACGAACAGGTTGACGACCTTGAGGATGACGAAGGTGCCGGCGATGGACCAGCCCCAGGCGGCGCCGATCGCCACCAGCTGGATCAGGACCTGCTTCGGGTTGCCGTAAAAGAGACCGTTGGCGGCGGTCGAGTTGATTGCGACGGTGGCGAAGAGACCGGTCGCCAGGGCACCCCAGGTCCCGCCGATGCCGTGGACCGCCCAAACATCGAGGGCATCGTCGACGTGGATCCGCTCGCGCAACTGGATGGCCAGGTAGCAGACCACGCCCGCGCCGAACCCGATCACGATCGCGCCCATGACGTTGACAAAACCTGAGGCCGGGGTGATGGCAACCAGGCCGGCGACGGCACCCGCGGCCGCTCCGATCACGCTGGGCTGCTTCTTGTGCCACCAGCTGACGGTCATCCAGGTGAGGGCGGCCATGGCGGTCGCCGTATTGGTGACGACGAACGCGCTCGTGGCAAGCGCGCCCGCGCCCAGGGCACTGCCCGCATTGAAGCCGAACCAGCCGAACCAGAGCAGGGCCGCGCCCAGCACGGTCATGGTGGCGTCATGCGGCTCGGCTTTCTGCTTGCCGAAGCCGAGCCGCCGGCCGAGCACGAGGGCGGCGACCAGGGCGGAAACGCCGGAGCTGATGTGGACGACGGTCCCGCCGGCGAAGTCGAGCGCGCCCAGCTGGTGAAGCCAACCCCCCGCGCCCCAGACCCAGTGCGCGATGGGGTCGTAGACGAATGTCGCCCAGAGCAAGGAGAAGAGTACGAAGGCCTTGAAGCGCTGCCGTTCAGCGAACGCGCCGCTGATCAGGGCGGGCGTGATGACGGCAAACATCATCTGGAAAACCATGAAAGCCTGATGCGGGATGGTGGGCGCGTAATCGGGATTCGGCGTGAAGCCGACGTTGTTCAGGCCGATCCATTCGAGGCCGCCGATGATATGGAACTTGTCCGGTCCGAAGGCGAGGCTGTAGCCCCAGAGAACCCACTGCACACTGATGAGGCAGAGGATGAAGAAGCTGTGCATGATCGTCGAGAGGACGTTCTTCCGGCGGACGAGCCCGCCGTAGAAGAAGCCGAGCGCCGGCGTCATCAACATCACAAGCGCAGCCGAAGCTAGGACCCAGGCGGTATCGCCACTATCGATTTTCATTCCGGGATTGTCCGACGGCAGGCCCGTCGGCGGTAATGGACCGAGGTCACGGAAATCATCGGCGGAGATCGACGGGCTCCCGGCGGCGAAGCTTGTCCAGGGACTGCTGGAACGTCTGGACGTCTTCCATCATCCCTTCGAGCGGCGCCTCACCCTCGAACATGGTGACCGTCCAGCAGGCATCACCGGTGAGTAAGACGGGGCCGGCGCTGGTGTCGACCTCGACGCTCTGATGTCCGGGAGTATGTCCGGGGGTCGTGATCACCCGAACGCCCGGCACGATCTCGCGCTCGCCATCGAGGAGCTCGACACGGGCACCGGCAAAGTCGAGCCACTCTGCCGGCGTGTCCGCGTAGTGGTGCCGGTGCTCGTATTCCACGCGCTGTACAAAGAATGGCGCCTGGGGAAAGACGGCGTTCTGGCCGCAGTGGTCGAAGTGAAGGTGCGAGTTGATCACCCAGCGGACGTCCGAGGGGTCGACGTCGTGCTTGTGGAGTTCCTCTGCGACCGAGGCGTTGACCGGGCGGTAATCCTTGATCAACGCCAACGGCGTGCCATACCCGGTGTCGACCAGTCCGGCGCCGGCGGGATGCTTGATCAAGAACCCATGCACCGGGATCCCAATAGACATGTCCGCCAGCCAGAGATGGCCGAGATTCAGTCGCACGATCGCTTCCGGCGGCAGCGCCACCGTCCGATCCTACGTCCGCTCCCCCGCTTGCGGGGGAGGGCAGGGTGGGGGCTCTATGCCTTGAGCAGCGGTAGGACTTCGTAGCTGCCGCCGAGCAGCTCGCTGGCGGGTGCCTTGAGGTATCCCTGCAAGACGGAGGCATAGACCGACCGGAAATCTGTCGTGAATTTCAGGTTGCCGTTGTCCAGGGCGCTGAGGCTCGGCTGCTCGCCGTAGAGCCCGCCTTTGACCGGCGCGCCCAGCAGAAACATCGGTGCGGCTGTGCCGTGATCGGTGCCCGCGCTGCCGTTCTCTTTGACCCGCCGTCCGAACTCGGACCAGGTCATGACCAGCACCCGGTCGCCCAGACCGTGCCCCTGGAGGTCCTGCATGAACGCCGACAGCGCCTCGTCGAGGTCTAGCAAGAGCCTGTCGTGGACCGGCTTCTCGCGGGCATGGTTGTCGAAGCCTCCCAGCGTCACGTGCGCGACCCGGACCCCGAGCCCGGAAACGATAGTTTCCGCGACCAGCTTGAGCGAACTCGCGATCGGGCTGTTGGCCGGGTAAGTCGCTTTCGCCTGATAGGTCGCATCCGTCGCCTGAAGTGCGTGCGAGGCTTGCAGCGCCTCGTTCAGGGTGGCGTCGAGCAAGGCACCGAACGGCGCCGGCGTGGCGCCTTTGAACGCCCCGTAAAACTTCATCAGCGGGTTTTCGACGTCCACCTGGGTCCCATGCTCATTGACGGGCTGCAGCCGGAACGTCTTCAAGGATTGCAGCGCGGTCACCGGCGTGCTGGAGCGGAGCTCGGGCGGCACCAGTGAGCCGGCGCTCACGCCTTCCAGTGCATGGTTGGGCGACTCACCCACCTTGTCGAGATAGTTGAGGTAGCGGCCGAGCCAGCCGTCGCCGATCCCGCTCTTCACATTGGCCGTCTCCCAGATCGACATCGACGCGAAGTGGGAGAGGTTCGGGCTCGGGTAGCCAACGCCCTGCACGATGGCGAGCTGCCCCGCATCCCAGCTGGCCTTCATTCCTTTGAGATTGGGGTGCAGGCCGAGCTGGCCATTTAGAGCTAACACGCCCTGGTCCTGCCGAAGCGTCGGCCGTGCGTCATGGTAGGCGCCGTCGCCAAACGGGATCACGGTGTTGAGGCCGTCGTTGCCTCCCGCCAGCTGCACGAGCACCAGCACGCGGTCGCTGGGCGCCGCGTTGGGGGCGTCGGCGGCGGCGGCGGCCAGGCCGTTGGCGAACACGGACGGCACTGCCGATCCGGCAAAGACTGGGATCAGGCCTTGCTTGATGAAGTCGCGGCGGCTAAACATGGTTGCTCATCTCCATCAGTTCAGTTGGAATTCCGGTGTCGCCAGCACCATGAAGAGCAGCCCGGCCTGGTTCTGGGGATGGGCGGCCGCAAATGCCTGCAACCCATCTTTGGTTGTGGGGCTCATGCTGCCGTCGACCAGGGTGTTCGTCAACTGCTCGAGGGTCGCGGTGGAGGACGACGGGCGCATCCGCTGTGTGGCGGCGTTGACGAAGTTGAGCCGGGTGAGCAGCGTCGAGCTGTTGATCCAGGAGCTACCGGCCGGCCACCCGGCGACGTTCGGCGGATAGAAGAGCGCCTGCCCCATGGCGGCCGACGCGGAAACCGCGGTGCCATAGGCCCTGGCGTCGCTACCGGTCGCCCGCAGGGTCTGGGCAGCGAGTTCCGCCGGGCTCTTGATCAGGGCGCGGTAGGCCTTCGGTGCGTAGAAGGCATCCATCGCGAAGATTTCCCGGACCACCGCCCCCACGTTGTAGCGCGACTGCTGGAAGGTGTCGGCAAGGTGACGCACGATCTCCGGCTCGGGATTGGGATAGGCAAAGAATGCGAACAAGCGCGTCGAGAGGCGCTCAGCCGTCGCGCGCAGCGGCACCAGCATCTCAACGATGTCGTCGCCCGTGAAGTTCCCCGTCTTCCCCATGAAGGTCTTCGGTCCGTTATCGAAGAACCTCCGATTGAAGGCGGAGTCCGTCGTGAAGCGGAGTTGCTTGCCGCCCGTGAGGGTCCAGCCGGTGAAGGCGCGCGCCGACTCGCGAACATCGTCCTCCGTGTAGTGCCCGATGCCGGTGGTGAAGAGTTCCATCAGCTCCCGCGCGTAGTTCTCGTTGGGCTTGCCTTTGCGGTTGGTCTCCGTGTCGAGGTAGACCATCATCGCCGGGTCTTTCGAGACCGCCTTCAGGAGCTCGTCGAAGTTGGCCAGCGCCATCTTCCGAAAGAGCTGGTTCTGCGCGTATAGCTGGGCGGGACCGGCCTTGTCCAGTCCGCTGGTCAGCAGGCCGTGCCAGAAGAGCGTCATCTTTTCCTCGAGCGGCCGCGTGGTCTGCACCATGCGTTGCAGCCACCATGCCTGCACCGCGCCCGCAGCCGGACCCTTTTCGGAGGTGAGGTCAAGCGCCGGAAGCTGGGCCTCGAGCGCGGCATTGGACGTCTGCTGGTAGTTCAGCACCGACTCGGCCATCGTCGCGCTGGCCATCGCGGCGTAGCGGTCGAGCTCGGCGCTGGTCGCACCGAAACCGGCGCGCCGGAGTAAATGCGCGGCCCGGACGCGAGGTGTGCGCAGCGCACCCTGGTAGCCGTGCGTGTAGTCCCGCACCCGGTCGAGGACCTGTGATAGGTCGTTACCTTTCCAGAGCGCGGCGAGCGCGGCCGCCGTTGCACCCGCGGCTCCGGTGGCGAGTACGGTGCGCCGCGACACGGGTCGCTGCCAGATCGGCCGAGAGCGAGCCGCGGGGGGCGTCGCAATCGGAGCGTGGTCCATGGTCAATTCGTAGGCTATGGTCCGAGCGTGAACTCGGCCTGAGAGGCCCCTTAGAAGCTACAACGGGGGTTCGCCACCCGCTCCGGCGGGCCGTCGGCTAGTAGCCGGCTGGCGAGGAGGAGGAGGAGGTCGTCCCCGATCCCGATCCCGATCCGTTCGACGAGCCGCAGCCGGCGACGCCGACAACCAGGAGCATCGCGCCGAGCAGGACGACGATCAGACGCTTCATCTCCTTGTAGATTACGCCGGCAGGTTACGGTTTGGCGCCGCCCCGAAGGGCGTCCATATACTGGATCGAGAGGCATGTCGCAGCAGCCCATGTCGCGCGAATCGATCGAGAAGAAGCCCCGCACCCGCGACGCGGACACCGTCGTCGCCTCCGTTTGTCCCTATTGCGCGGTCGGCTGCAGCCAGCTGGTCTACGTGAAAGACCGGCGGATCATCGACGTCGAGGGCAATCCCGAATCGCCGATTAACGAAGGCACCCTGTGCCCCAAAGGCGCCGCAACCTATCGCTACCTGGTCAACCCCAACCGCGTCACGTCCGTGCGCTACCGAGCACCGTATTCGGATCACTGGGAGGAGCGTCCGCTCGACTGGGCGATGGACCGGATCGCCCAGCGCATCAAGGAAACCCGCGACGCGAGCTTCGTCGAGCGAACTCCGGATGGCAAGCTCGCCAACCAGACGACGGCGATTGCAACCCTGGGCGGCGCGACGATGGACATCGAAGAGAACTACCTGATCAAGAAGTTGTTCAGCGGCGGCCTGGGCGTGGTCTCCATCGAAAACCAGGCGCGAATATGACATAGCTCCACCGTTCCCGGTCTGGGAACAAGCTTCGGACGGGGTGGGGCCACCACCTTCCAGCAGGACCTGGCCAACGCCGATGCGATTCTGATCATGGGCAGCAACATGGCCGAGAACCACCCGGTCGGCTTCCGCTGGCCGATGAAGGCGCGCGAACGCGGCGCCACCATCATTCACGTCGATCCGCGATTCAGCCGCACCTCAGCCGCCGCCAACCTCTATGTGCCGATTCGATCGGGCAGCGACATCGCCTTCCTCGGCGGGCTCATCAACTACGTCCTGAGCCGCGATCTGTGGTTCCACGAGTACGTGCTCGCCTACACGAATGCCTCATCGATCATCAACGACCGGTACATCGACGCCGAGGACAACGGCGGCGTGTTCTCCGGGTACGATCCGCGATCCGGCACCTACGACAATGCGAGCTGGGCCTACGCCGGCCCGCCCCAGGAAGCCAAAGAAGACGCCTCCGCTCACAGTGGTCACGCGATGGAGGGGACCAGCCCGGCGAAGCACCGGCCCACGCGCGACGAAACGCTCCAGCACCCGCGCTGCGTCTTCCAGATTGTCAAGCGGCACTACGCCCGCTACACGCCGGAGATGGTCGAAGAGGTATGCGGAACGCCGAAGGAGCTCTTCCTCCAGGTCGCCGACGTGCTGGCAAAGAACTCAGGACGTGAGCGAACCAGCGCCATCTGCTACGCGGTTGGCTGGACGCAGCAGAGCTACGGCGCGCAAATCATTCGCGCGGCAGGGATCCTGCAACTCCTGCTTGGCAACATGGGGCGCCCCGGCGGCGGCATCATGGCACTGCGAGGCCACGCATCGATCCAGGGATCGACCGACGTGCCGACGCTGTTCGATCTGCTGCCCGGCTATCTTCCTCACCCGTCCGTGATCAAGGGCGATGACACGCTCGAGAAATACATGCGCGAGTCAGCGGTCCGAGGCGGCTACTGGTCCAACCTGCCCAAGTTCATGGTGTCGCTGCTCAAAGCCTGGTATGGGGACGCAGCGACCAAGGACAACGAATACGGCTACGAGTGGATTCCGAAGCTGACGGGTGACCACTCGCACGTCACCACCTCGGCGGCGATGGCGGACGGCAACGTCAAAGGCTTCATCGTGTTTGGGCAGAACCCGGCGAACGGCAGCCCCAACGCCGGCCTCCAGCGCAGGGCCCTGACGCAGCTCGATTGGCTGGTCGCCGTCGACCTCTATGAGACGGAGACCGCGGCCTTCTGGTATGCCGCACCTGAGGGATGGAAGCCAGCCGATATCAAGACCGAGGTCTTCCTGCTGCCCACGGCCGGACCGGCCGAGAAGGATGGCACCTTTACCAATACGCAGCGGCTGCTGCAGTTTCACGACAAGGCGGTCGACCCACCGGGCGACGCCCGGTCCGACCTGTGGCTCGTCTATCACCTCGGGCTGCGACTCAAGGCGCTGTATCGGGATTCGACCCGGCCCCAGGACCAGGGCTTGCGCCATCTCACCTGGGATTACCTGCCGGAGCGCACCGACCCGCGGTGGCGGATCGAGGATGAGCCATCCGCCGAGGCCGTCCTGAAAGAGATCAACGGATACACCGTCGCCGATCGCAAACTGGTGGCCGACTTCGCCGCGCTCAAGGACGACGGGTCGACGGCGTGTGGTGTCTGGATCTACTCCGGGGTGTATCCGGAGGAAGACAAGAACATGGCGCGCCGGAGGGTCAAGGGCGACGGCTGGGTCAGCCCGGAGTGGGGGTTCAGCTGGCCCGGCAACCGGCGGATGCTCTACAACCGGGCCTCAGCCGACCCCCAGGGCAACCCCTGGTCCGAGCGCAAGAAATATGTCTGGTGGGACGCGGCGCAACGCAAGTGGACGGGCTTCGACCGTCCGGACTTCCCGGAGACCAAGGCACCCGACACGGCCCCCAATTCCGACGGCGCCGGAGTCGACCTCCACTCCGGCTCCGATCCCTTCACCCTCAAAGCCGATGGTCGCGGCTGGCTGTTCGCACCCAGCGGACTCAAGGATGGTCCCCTGCCCACGCACTATGAACCGCTGGAGTCGCCGCTCCGCAACGCGCTCTACCCGCGCCAGGACAGTCCGGTGGCGAAGCGTTTCCCGCGCAACGACAATCCGATTAGCCCCCCCGGCGACCCACAGTACCCCTATATCGTCACGACCTATCGGGTGACCGAGCAGTACACCTCCGGGGTGATGTCGCGCTGGGTCGGATGGCTCAGTGAGCTGATGCCCGAGATGTTCGCCGAGATCAGTCCCGAGCTTGCGGCCGAGAAAGGCATCGCAAACATGGATTGGATCGTGGTTGCGACCGCCCGCAGCCAGATCGAATGCCGCGCGCTCGTCACCGGCCGAATGCGTCCCTTTCGGCACAACGGCGGAATGATCCACGAAATCGGGCTGCCCTATCACTGGGGCTACAAGGGGCTCGTCACGGGGGCGATGGCGAATGATCTCGTTCCACTGAGCGAAGAGCCGAACGTCTATATCCAGGAAGACAAAGCCTTTACCTGCAACATCCGCAAAGGCCGGCTGCGGTGATCGACGCTTACAAGCGGCTGATGAACGTCGAGCCGCCGCCGCCACCGAAAAAAGCCCGTGGTTTCTTCACCGATACCAGCCTGTGCATTGGCTGCAAGGCGTGCGAGGTGGCGTGCAAGCAGTGGAACCAGCTGCCCGCCGACGGGTTCGCGATGACCGGCAACAGTTACGACAACACCGGGACGCTGGGGGCGACTACATGGCGCCACGTTCAGTTCGTTGAGCAGGCGAAAGCCAATTCGAGCCGGCAGGATCAGCGCTGGCTGATGATGTCGGACGTCTGCAAGCACTGTGCCAACGCGGCCTGCCTCGAGGCCTGCCCGACGGGGGCGCTGATCCGGACGGAGTTCGACACCGTCTACGTCCAGCAGGACATCTGCAACGGCTGTGGTTTCTGCGTGCCGGCGTGCCCCTTCGGCGTCATCGACCGGGCTCCCAAGCACGGCCAGTTCGAGGCGGGAACCGCGCACAAGTGCACGCTCTGCTACGACCGCCTCAAAGACGACATGACCCCGGCCTGCGCCAAGTCGTGCCCAACGGCGTCGATCCAGTTCGGCGACGTCGAGGAATTGCAGCAGCGTGCGCGGCACCGCCTGGCCGAGTTGAAAGCGCGCGGAGAGGCGAAGGCGGAGTTGTACGGCATGCCCGAAGGCAAAGAGGCAACCGAGGTCGGTCAGCTGCACGCGTTCTTTCTTCTGTTGGACAAGCCACAGACGTACAACCTGCCCGAGGTCCCACGGCTGCCGCGCAAGACGATGGGGCAACGCTACGGCTGGAGCGCGGCGGTCGGCCTCGGATTCGCCCTGGTCGGCGCGCTCGTCTTCGGGCGTCGCCAATGAGTCGCGGCTACTACGACTATCCGGTCGTGCGCCGTCCGGTCTGGACCTGGGAAGTGCCGACCTACTTCTGGCTCGGGGGGATGGCGGCCGGCGCCTACGTCACCGCCTCGCTGGCGCACAATTTCGGTTCGGCCGACGATCGGCGCGCCGCCGCGGGCGGTTTTTATGTTGCGGCGGCTGCGCTCGTGCCCTGCGCCCCGTTGCTGATCGCCGACCTGGGCCGGCCCGAGCGCTTTCATCACATGTTGCGCATCTTCAAGCCGCTGTCGCCGATGAATCTCGGTGCCTGGACCCTGACCGGGTTCACGCCGATCGCCTTTGCCCGTGCCGCTTCGCACGCGGCCGGTACTGGCCTCCTTCGTGGTCCACTCGCGGCCCTTGCGGGCCTCCTCCCAAAACGGCTTGCTGAGCTGGCGGGGGTTGGCCTCGGGCTAACGCTGGCCGGCTACTCCGGCGTCCTCCTGGCCGCGACCAACATCCCGTTGTGGGCGAAGAGCAAATTGCTAGGTGGCTTGTTCATGGCTTCCGCGCTCGCCAGCGGCTCGGCCGCTGTCACGCTGCAGGCCGCGCGACGCGCCGTGCCCGATGCGACGCTGCACCGGCTCGCCGGGCTCGAGGCGCTGGCGTCCGCCGGCGAGATCGCCATACTGGCCGGCTACCTGGCGCAGTCCGGAAGAACGGCGCGTCCGCTGACGAGCG
>VBFF01000038.1 GCA_005889285.1 Chloroflexota bacterium | reverse complement strand
GATGCCGAAAGTCGAGGCGGCCTCGGCGTCGGCCCGGCGGAGCGCTGCCGAAGAGACCGAGCCCACTCGGTCCCAGGGGACCGCCGCCCAGCTCACGTGACGAGCAGTGTGTCGCCGGGAGCCACGTGCAGACGCGCGGCCGCCGATCCCTCGCGCAAGGCAAACTCGATGCGGCCGCTGCTGCCCACGAGGGCGACCAGCTCATTGGGCGGGGCATCCTCGTAGGTTTCGACCGTCCGGACGCGCATCCCGTTGGCCTGTTTGATGCGGGCCAGCGCGCGGATCGGCAGGTTGCTGATGACGTTGCCGAAATGATCGCAATGGAGCGCCTGCGCCCGCCACGCCTCGCCGACCTTCGACGCCCAGGCGTCAGGCAAGCGAAGGGGCTCAGCCCGGTGAGGGCGGCCAAGCCCGGCGAGAGCCGTGCCCGCGGCCAGTCTCGCCGCGACCGGAGCGAACACATCGCGACCGTGAAAGGTCGGCGCGGCCTCGGGTGGCGTGGCCAGCTCCACGGTCTCGCTGATGGGATCGTTGAGAAACGTGAAGAGGCCGTTATCGGGGCCGACGAAATAATGGTCGGCCGCCTTGAAGGCGATCGCGCGGCGATCCGTGCCGACGCCGGGATCGACCACGGCGACGTGGACAGTGCCCAGCGGAAAGCTCCGCCAGGCGCTGTCGAGGAGGAACGCGCCCTGCAGGACGGCGAAGGGCCGGACGCCGTGGGTGATGTCGACCACCGCCGCCTTTGCGTGCACGGAAAGGATGGCGCCCTTCATGGCGCCGACGTAGGCGTCATCCAGCCCGAAGTCGGTCAGCAGCGTCACGATGCCGCTCGGCTTCATGCCGCCATGCTATCCGCTCGCAACCGGTAGAGCACAAAAAAAGAGCCGCCCGGCGGGGCGGCTCCTTCTTCAGGCTTTACGGGCCTAGTAATCCGGCATCGACGGCGCCGGCGCGGCCGACTTCTTCTCCGGAATGTCGGAGACGAGCGCCTCGGTCGTCAGCAGCATGGCGGCGATACTGGCCGCGTTCTGTAGCGCCGAGCGGGTGACCTTGGTCGGGTCGATGATTCCGGCCTTGACCATGTCGGTGTACTCGCCCTTGTTGGCGTCGAAGCCCTGGCCCTTCGGCAGGCCCCGGACTTTCTCCACCACCACGGAACCCTCCCAACCGGCGTTGTTGACGATCTGGCGCAGCGGCTCCTCGAGCGCGCGGCGCACCAGTGCCACGCCGGTGGCCTCATCGCCCTCGAGCTTGAGGGTGTCGAGCGACTTCTGGGCGTGCACCAGGACGGCACCACCACCGGGCACGATGCCCTCCTCGACGGCAGCGCGGGTGGCCGACACGGCGTCCTCCATGCGGTGCTTCTTCTCCTTGAGCTCGGTCTCGGTCGCAGCCCCGACTTTGATGACGGCGACGCCACCGGCCAGCTTGGCCAGCCGTTCCTGGAGCTTTTCCTTGTCCCAGTCCGAGGTCGTCTTCTCGATCTCGGCCTTGATCTGGTTGATGCGTCCCTTGATCGTGTCAGGCTTGCCGGCACCTTCAACGATCGTCGTGTCATCTTTGGTGATCGTCACGCGCCGAGCCTTGCCCAGCTGATTGAGCTGCACCGAGTCGAGCTTGAGCCCGAGCTCCTCCGAGATCACCTGGCCACCGGTCAGGATGGCGAGGTCTTCCAGCATCGCCTTGCGGCGGTCACCGAAGCCCGGCGCCTTGACGGCGACGGCGGTGAAGGTGCCACGCAGCTTGTTCACGATCAGGGTGGCCTGTGCCTCGCCCTCGACGTCCTCGGCGATGATCAAGAGCGGCTTGCCGCTTTGCACCACCTTTTCGAGAACCGGCAGAAGGTCGGCGATGGCCGAGATCTTCTTGTCGGTGATCAGGATGAACGGGTCCTCGAGGACCGCTTCCATCCGGGTGGCATCGGTGACCATATAGGGCGAGATGTAGCCCTTGTCGAACTGCATCCCGTCGACGAGCTTGAGCTCGTCCTCGATGCCGCGGGATTCCTCGACGGTGATAACCCCGTCCTTCCCGACCTTCTCCATCGCGTTGGCGACCATGTCGCCGATCTTCGGGTCGCCTGACGAGATCGTCGCCACCTGGGCGATCTTCTCGCGATCGGAGATCTGGACCGACTGCTCCTTGATGGCCTTGACGACTTCGTCGACGGCCTTCTGGATGCCAATTTTCAGCAGCATCGGGTTGGCGCCGGCGGTGACGTTGCGCAACCCCTCGCCGATGATCGCCGCGGCCAGCACCACTGAGGTCGTCGTGCCGTCACCCGCGACGTCGTTCGTCTTGCTGGCGACTTCTTTGACGAGCTGTGCGCCCATGTTCTCGAAGGCGTCCTCCAGCTCGATCTCCTTCGCAATCGTGACGCCGTCGTTCGTGATCGTCGGGGAACCGAACTTCTTGTCGAGTACGACGTTCCGACCCTTGGGGCCGATGGTAATTCGAACGGCGTCCGCGACCTTGTCGACGCCGCGCTTCAGGGCCGAACGGGCCTCGGCGTCATATGCCAGTTGTTTCGCCATTGATCGTCCTCCTTCCTACGAATGATTGGTGAGCAAACAGCCAGTATTGGCAGGCGGTAAGCACCCACGATTTTAGCACTCTGGAGCGGCGAGTGCTAGCAATCGACCCAGGCGAGCGCCAGCCGGAGAAGGCCTCGGTAGAATGAGCTCGGTCACCTCGGCGGCCCCTCCCCATGAGTATTCCTGACTCCACCCCCGCTCCCCGGCGTGTCGGCCGGGCGATGGCCTGGGGGGTCGCGATCGGCGTTGGCGCCGTGGTGCTTCGGGAGCTGGTTCGGCCCCGCGAGCAGCCCGCCCGCCTGATCGATTGGGAACGGGTGGAGGAGATCGCGCTGGCCCGCTGCGGCGAGCCCCGTGAGCTGCCGGCCGATCCGGTGACAGACCAGACGTACGAGCAGATCGCCGCCCAGTTGGAGCCGCTGCTCGTCGAGGCGCTCGGGCCGGGCACTGCGGCCTCCGGCAGCCGGGTATATCCGGGCCTCGCCGCCGTCGGCCGCCGCCAGTGGGTGCGCTTTAACATCCGGATCTTCCGCCAGATGTTCGAGCCACTCGAGGGTCTGCAACAGCTCATCCCCGGGTCGCTGCTGCTGAATCTCGGCCAGAAGGGCCTGACGCGCTACCTCGGCCTGATGCTCGGGCTGCTCGCCCGCCGGGTGTTGGGGCAGTACGACCCAGCGCTTTTGGGGAGGGAGCCGGTGGAAACCACCTCGCTGATCCTGGTGGAACCGAATGTCCAGGCCTGGGCACAGAAGGACAAGTTGCCCATCGATGAGCTTCGACGCTGGCTCGCCATGCACGAGATGACGCATGCCTGGGAGTTCAAGGCGCACCCCTGGCTGCAGGCGTACCTGGAGGGATTGCTCAAGGAGGTGCTGGTCGGCCGCCTCGGTGACGGGCGCCGGCCAACCCGCGTGGAGTTGATCCGGACGTTGACGATCGGGGTCGGCCAGCAATGGAAGGCGATCTCCAAGCTGCAGGCGGTGATGAGCTTGCTGGAGGGCTACAGCAACCTGGTCATGAACGAGGTCGGGCGGCGCGAGCTGCCGCACTTCGCCTTGCTGGAAGGCGCCTACCGCCGGCGGCAGGAGCAGCGGACGCCGCTCGAGCGGGCGTTCCTTCGCCTCACGGGGCTGGAGATGAAGATGCGTCAGTACGTCATCGGCGAGCGCTTTTGCCGCGAGGTCCGTGACGCGGGCGGGAAGGAACTGCTGGCCCGCGTCTGGGAGGGACCGCAGTGGCTGCCGACGATGGCAGAGATCCAGCGGCCGCCGCTGTATCTCGAACGCGCCAGACTGCGGTGAAGGCGATTGCGGCGGTGGCCGGTGTGCTGCTGCTCGCCGCCTGCGGGTCGTTGCCGGCGACGACTTCCTCGGCGAGCAGCCCGTCCCCGGGCAGCTCGACGCTGCAGGCCGTTGTGGTGGCGTCCGAGCTGGTCGTCGGCAAGCAGCAGCGGGTCCCGATTGGGATCACCGATCACAACACCCCCGTGAGCGACGCGACGGTGCACGTCCGCTCCTTCGTCCTCAACGGCTCCACGGGGACCTTCAAGGGAGAGTCCGATGCCCCTTTCAAGGGCGAGGGCTTGCAGGGGGCCGGCAGCTACGTCGCGCACCTGGACTTCGATAAGGCCGGTGACTGGGGAGTCGAGGTCACGGCCTCCCGACCGAACGGGGCGCGGACGACCGCGCGACTTCCCATGAATGTTCTGACCCTTCCGGTCGTACCGGGCGTCGGCCAGCCGGCGCCGCTGACGCACAACCCGACCGTCAAAGACGTCGCCGATGTCGAGACCATCGATTCCGGCCGGCCGCCGGACGACATGCACCAGCTTTCGATCGCCGACGCGATTCAGCAGCACCGGACGGCCCTCGTCGTCTTCGCCACGCCGGCGTTCTGCACCAGCAACACCTGCGGGCCGCAGATCAAGGCGGTACAGACGCTGGAACCGGCGTACCGGGGCCGGCTCGCCTTCATCCACGTCGAGATCTACCGGGATTACAAGCCGGACCCCTCAAAACGCCAGCTCGCTCAGGCGGTCGTCGACTGGCGGCTGCAAACGGAGCCGTGGGTGTTCTTGATCGATTCGAAGGGCGTCATCCAATCCCGCTTCGAGGGAGCGACCGCCAGTGACGAGCTGAGAGCCGCGATCGACCAGCTCCTCCACTGAGAACGTCCGCTTTACATGTCCTTACACCGCCGTGGGCGGTCTGTTGCCGGGTGAGGACGCGATCGATGATACGGTCGCGGCGACATGGCTGACATGATGTTCGACCTGGTGTGCCAGCACTGCGGCCGCCGCGATCAGCGGCGGTGGGAGACCCGAAAGAGCGTGACCGTGACGTTCTGCCCGTCGTGTAAGCGGGGCATGTCGGTGGTCGGCATCGCCTTCTTCGTGCCCAGCCAGCCCGAGCAAGCCGCCGCGTAGCGCCGCGAGCCCTACTCGACCTCGATCAGCAGCTGGCCTTCCTGAACGGTCTGGCCTTCTTTGACGTGAATCTTCGCCACCCGTCCGGCGCCGGTCGCGTTGACCGGAATCTCCATCTTCATCGACTCCAGGATCATCAGGGTCTCGTCGGCCCGGACCTGCTGCCCCTCGCGGACCACGATCTTCCAGAGATTGCCGGCCAACTCGGCCTTGATCTGCACGCGCCCGATTCTCTCACGCGCAACTCGGGTAATATGGCGACGGTTTGCGCAAGAAACGTAGCTATCCGAAGAAGCGCGGCGGTCCCACCACGCTGCGGCCCGGCATCGACACGCTCGAGGTCAAGGAGACCCCTGCTGGCAAAGAAGAGACGATCGAGATGGACGCCGAGGTGGTCGAGCCGCTGCCGAATGCGATGTTCAAGGTCAAGCTCCAGACCGGCCAGACGATCCTGGCGTATACCTCAGGGAAGATGCGCAAGTTCTACATCCGGATCTTGATCGGCGACCGGGTTCGGGTGGAGCTCTCCCCCTACGACCTGACGCGCGGCCGGATTACCTTCCGCTACAAGTAGCAGCCCCCACCCTGTCTTCCCCCGGAGGGGGAGGAGAATAACGCTAACCATGGTCTGGCTATATGCCCTGATCCTGCTGCTGCTGGCTGCCGCCCTGGTCGTCGCCTACCGGGTGCTGGGCACGCCGTCGCGCCTCACCCCGCCCGACTACGACGTGGTGCTCGAGGACATCAGGAGCAGCGTCGAACGCGCCGCGACACGGCTGCGGCGGTCGCTCGAGGCCGGGCCAGAGCAGTCGGTAGTCGACGAGGCGAGCGCGGCCCGCAAGATCTTCCAGACCGCTTACTACCAGACGCTCCGCCTGCGGCCCGCCAGTGGACCGGATCTCGCAGCAGATACCCGCGCCGCCATCGGACGCGCCTGCGAGGCCTACGAGTGGGCGAGCCGGATGCTGGGGAGCGAGAGCGCCAAGAACCCGCTGGTACGCGAGGCCGCCGGCCGCCTGATGGATGCGGGAGACGCCGTCCTCATGCAGGTCGAACGGAAGCAGCCGGCGATGCCCGACGCCCCTCGCGGAAGTAGCGAACGGTAGCGTCGAGGCCGGCGTCGAGGCTCGTTTTCGGCTGCCAGCCCAGGGTCTTCTCGATCTTCCGCGCGTCGACCACCGAACGACGCTGCTCCCCGGGCAGGGGCGGGCCGTGCTCCTCGGGCTGAGTGCTTCCAGTCAGTCGCTTCAGCGTCTGGAAGACGGCGTTGACATCGGTCTCGATGCCGGTGCCAACGTTGAACGAGCCGACGGCGTCCGACGTAAGGGCGCGGGCGTTCGCGTCCGCCACGTCGCCAACGTAAACGAAATCGCGCGTCTGCCTGCCGTCGCCGTTGATGCGGGCCTTCTCTCCGCTCAGCAAACGGCGCGCGAAGATCGCGACCACGCCCGCCTCACCGTGCGGGTTCTGTCGCGGCCCGTAGACATTGGCGTAGCGCAGGGCGGCGTACGACAACCCATGCAGCGCGTTGAACGTTCGCAGGTACACTTCCGCCGACAGCTTTGCGGCGCCGTAGGGTGAGACCGGCAGCGTCGGGTAATCCTCCGGCGTCGGCGTCACGTCGGCGTCGCCATAAAGCGCGCCGCCGGTGGAGGCGAAGAGGAAGCGGCGCACCCCGTGATGCACGCTGGCCTGCAGCAGGGCGGCGGTTCCCAGCACGTTGACGCCGGCGTCGAAGACGGGGTCGTCGACGGAGCGGCGAACGCTGGCCTGCGCCGCCTGGTGGAGGACGGCCTCGGGCCGCTCGATGCGGAACAGCTCGTCGATCCAGGGCGACCGCAGGTCCATCTGGTAGAAGCGCGCGTTCGCTTGCAAATGCTCGACGTTGCCGGTCGAGAGGTCGTCCAGGATGACCACGTCGTGGCCGTCGGCCAGCAGCCGATCGGCGACGTGGGATCCGATGAAGCCCGCGCCTCCGGTGACGAGGACCTTCAACGCCGGTGACTCAGCAGGAAGACGACGAAGCCGACGGCGATCAGGCTCCAGTAGCTGATCAGGCGGTCGAGAATCGCCACCGACAGCGCCTGGGAGGCGGTCAGACCGAAGAAGACCAGCACGGCGATGATCCCGCCTTCGACCAGGACGAGTCCGCCGGGCAGCGCCGGGATGGTGGTCAGCAGCGATGCCACCAGGGCGATGAACATGATCTGCGCCAGGCTGAGGGAGATGTGCAGCGGCAGCGCCTGGACTACCAGGAAGAGGCGGGCGGACTCGGCCATCCAGACCAGGACGGTGAGGCCGAGCAGGAGCGGAAGCCGGCCGGCAAAGGCGCTCAGCAGCCCATGCTTGAAGCGGCTGGCGCGCTCGCGAAGGCGCTCGGGTAGAAAACGCGAGAGCCGCCCCTCGCTGTAGCGGATCACGAGCAGGCCCGCGATCAGACCGGCAGCGATCAGGAGCCCAACGATGAAAGCCGGGACGAAGCGCTCCGGCACCTGGGCGCGGAAGCTGATCAGACCGCTGACCACCAGCAGGCTCATCAGCACCAGGAAGTCCAGCGCGCGCTCGCTGAAGATCGTGCCCAGCCCCTTGGAGCCGGAGACCTCGGTCTGCTGCCGCAGCAGATAGGCGCGATAGAAGTCGCCCATCTTGGCCGGAAGGACGCAGTTCGCGAACCAGGCGAGGATGATGATGTGGAAGAGCTCGCCGAAATGATTGCGCTCACCGGTGTTGCGCAGCAGAATTTCCCAGCGGACGGTGCGGACAACGAAGGAGAAATAGAAGGCGGCGAAGGCCAGCGCGTAGAGGAAGAGGTTCGTCTTGCTGATCGCCCGCAGGCTCTCGCCGTAGTCAAGCTGCACATGGGTCAGCACGACAAAGAGGACGACGGCCAGGATCGCGAACGAAATCAGTGTGCGAGGATCGAGGAGCCGCTCGCGAAGCGCGGACCGCGGGGCCGCCGCCTGCGGCGGGACCGCCGCCGGTTCCATCTCGGGTTTCAACATATCAGGGACCGGCCAGCGGGATCTTCTTATTCGGCGATCTTGCGACGGCGGAGGATCCTCTCGAGTAACGGCATCTTGTGCCCTGGCTTGCCTGCCGGGCCGTATTGCCGTCGAACCTGCTCCTGTTCCCGCGCCTCCAGGATGCGGGGGACCCAGTCCGACTCCAGCATCGCCGGCTCGCCGCCCTCCCAGGTCTTGAGGTAGAAGATCCCCTTGAGGGCGGTGAACGGGATCGCCAGATCCTTCACCTCGCTCTGGTCGGGCGAGACCAGCGAGAGCGTGACGCCGTAGCGGGACGTCCGCAGCTGCCGGTCGCTGTAGCCGCGCAGCACCTCGTGGTCGACGAAATGGATCGCGATTCGCTGGTAGCGGGCGATGTCGACCGCGCCCGATGGGGCCCGCGAGTCGAGGAGGACGTACTTGAGACTACTGAGCGGCACGAAGGCGCCCCGGTTGTTGGTCCCGAGGTTGTGAACCCGGGTCTCCACGACGGGCGTGTCCAGCTCCCGCTTCGGCGGGTCACCGTGCAACGTCTCGCCGTCGAGGAAACAGTAGATGGCGTGCGCCACGCTCCCCGAATTGTAGGGCGTTACTTGACCAGGTACGCGTAGCCGCGGAATTGCGGGGAGTAGGCCTGGTTGTACTGCACCAGCCGGCCGGCCAGGTTGTCGTTGTAAACGCCGGTGCAGCTGGCCGTGCCGATCGTGCCGTTGGGCACGCTCGGATTGACAGTGGCTTCGTTCGCGATGTTCCCGCCCATCAGGTTGACCCGCGCCGCGATCATCTCGCCTTCAACCGCGTAGCGGCCGGTGCTCACCGCCTGAATGTTGGCCGTGGCATTGGCCTCGTTGACGAACACGGTGCCCCAGACCTGGAACGGGTAGTTGCCATAGGTGCCCTTGGTGCCATCGATCGTCTCCGACCAGGGGCTGGCGTTGGTGTCGGTATCACGAACGAAGAAGGCGATGTGGTGGGTGACACCGGAGGGGGTCCGGTTCGGCGCCACGAAAAAGACGCTGGGCGAGGTGTTTCCAGAAGTCGAGGCGCTGAAGCCGCCACCCTGGTCGAAAATGAACTCGACGCCGTCGGTGCCGTCGGCCGCCGGCGGCAGGTCACTATAGGCGCCGAGGGCGCCGAGCGGCTTACCGGTGCTCGTGTTCGACACGGTGCCACCGGTGATGTTGAAGCTGGCACCGTTCTTGAAGAGATACAGGCCGTTGTCAAAGATGTAGGTATCGGTGGCCTTGCTCCCCGGGATTCCCGGGATGTTGAGCGTATTCGGGTAGGCGCCGGCGTGAATGTGCCAGACGCCGCCGGAGAAGGTCGGGGCCAGAGCATCAAGCGGGTTCGCCGTCGCCTCGTAGTTGGGAGCCGGTTCCTGAACCGGGACGGGATTGACGGTTTGATACCAGTACGTCCGAACCGCGTGCGTGTCACTCGCCGACAGGTGCTCGAAGATGCCGTTGATGTTCAGCCAGCCCGGGTGGGGGTTGGGCGCGTGCCATTTGGAGTTGGAGACGACGCGACCCTGGCCGTTCGGGTTGCAGATGTCCGAGCCATTGTTGCCGTTGTCGATCTGCGCATAACCGTTCTGGTCGAAAATCACGGTGTTGCCACCACCGGGACCCGCCTGGAAGCCGAAGACGGCGTACTGGTTGTTGAAGAAGCCGCCGTGGGCATAGGCATCGGCGACCACCGCCGAGTTGGTGAACCCGATCACCGCCGCGAATGTCAGGGGCACGTTGTAGTTGACCCGGACATGGATCTCGTTGCCGTTGCCGCGACTCGGGGTCCAGACCGTCACCGTCACTGGGACATTGCTGGCGGTCTCGGTGATGAAGCCGGACCCGTTCGGAAGATAGTTTGGAGCAGGCGTGGTGCAGTTCGTTCCGTCAGTGGGCGTGCCGAGGACTCCCTGGATGGCGTAGAGCGCCGCCTGGCAGTTGGCCTTGCTGATCATCGCCGTCGTGTGGCCCGGGTTGCCATCCGGCGGCAAGAGTTCTTGGGCTCCCGCGAGCGCTCCGGCGTCGGCCGCGTTTTGCACATCGCGCCGCTGGAAGTAGAGGCGTCCCGCGTCGAGGCCCAGCGCGATGATGCCGAAGAGGGCAGTCGCCGACAGGGCGACGATGACGAGGCTCTGAGCGCGCTTGCGGCGACGGCTGAGTTCGTGCATTTTGTTCAGTACTCCGTTTCCATCGTGGTTTGCGCCGAGAAGGTGACGCCGTTGCCGGACGCGTCTCGAACCACCGGGACCCATGGCTGGAAGAGGAAGGTGATCTTCACCGAGACCGGGTGCGGCGAGCCGGTGACCTGTCCGATGCCGGGCCCGTACCAGATGAATCCGGTATTCGGGACGGTGGGCACCGTCGGGCAGCTGCCACCGGCCGCTACGCCGGCGCACAGGGTATCGAGCGTGAGGGTGAAGCCACCGCCGAGCTTGCTCTGCACCGCCGCGACCACGGAGGCCGTGGTCGGCAGCGGACTGTCGTAGGGGACGGCGGCACGCGCGCCCTCGCGCGCGGCGTTGGAGATGGCGTTGTAGGTGTAGACGGCCCGACCGAGGTCGATGGTGCCGAGCAGCAGCAGGAAGAAGACAGGAGCCAGCACGGCAAACTCGACCATCGACTGACCGGCACGGCGGCGGAGGAATTTACGCATCAGTACTCCGTCCTGAACTCGGAGCTGGTCTTGAGCGTCAGCGGATTACCGATCAGGTCACCGATGATTGGCGTGATGAAGGTGAACTGGTAGGTTGCGGTCACGGTCAGGGCGTACTGACAGCTGCCGCTGGTGCCGCAGTTCGACACGCGCGTGCCCTGGTCGGGGGTGATCACGATTTTTGTCGGGTCGACGACGAACCCTGTGCCGCTCAGCTCCTGGGCCAGCCGGTCCTTGATTTTCTGATCACCGGGTACCAGGCAAAAAGCTCCGGGGTCTGGGTTGGGTGGGATCGGCTGGCACGTCGGGATCAGTCCGGTGTAATAGGGTTGCGTACCGTAGCGGGCCGCCTCGCGCACCGCATTGGTCAGCGAGATCTGGTAGTAGAAGGCCCGACCAAGATCCAGCATTCCCATCATGCCAATCACGAGGAAAGGGACCATGACCGCCATCTCGACCAGGGCCTGGGCCTGTTTCCCTCGTGAACGTGAGTGCCGTTGGATCATTTTTTGGTTTCCTGAGCGTTTAGAATCGCCGCGGCACAGCAATGGACCCATGGCAAAGCAGGTAGGATCGACAGTCCTTGCAATTCAACGCCAGCCTAGGTGAGAGTGTGTGGCGACTCCAAGAGAGGGCTCGAATCGTAACGGCGCCGTCTCGGCCCTGTTTCGCATTTCTTTCAGAACCCGTTACGGTCCCGTTGTTATGCGGTTCGTAACGGTCTATCGAGCTACGGCATTCGCCTTAGGGCTCTTCGTCATCGGAATGCAGCCCGCCCAGGCGGCCGGCAATCTTACGTTGCCCTTCGCGATCCCCAACCCGCGCGTCACCTCCTGGATGGATCACCACTACCCGACCCGGCAAGAGGACGGGCTCATGGTCCGCTTCGACGGGGCCACCGGCTACGCCTACGACGGCCACCGGGGGACCGACTACGCCGTCGCGTCCAACACGCCGGTGGTGGCGGCCGACGACGGCACGGTTATCTATAGCGAGTGGAGCGACAGCGGCGGTTGGGGCGTGGTGATGGATCATGCCTACGATCGCACCGCCTACTTTCACAACAACCAGCTCTTCGTCTACCCCGGCCAGCACGTCTCCCGTGGGCAGCTCATCGCCCTCAGCGGGAGCACCGGGAACTCAACCGGGCCGCACGTCCACTTCGAAGTCCGCGACCTGATGACCCCCTGGCACTCGATCGATCCCTACGGCTGGACGGGGCCGGGACCGGACCCATGGCGTTGGGATATGGGCAACCTGTGGGCGAAAGGGACGCCGGTGCCCTTCCTCCTCCCGCTCGCCTTCCCGGGCGGGGCGCACTGGAACTACTGGTACGGTAACGACGGCCCACCACCGCCGGTGAGCTGGCACCTGCGGGACGGTGGACACGGCCTTGCCGGGTTCGCGGCGCAATGGGACCAGGACCCGGGGCCGGGAGCGGCACGAACCCAGGCCACCAGCGGCTCTGCGGCGGTGCCCGGCCCTGGATCGCATACGCTGCACCTGCGCGTCTTCGACCGTGCCGGCACCAGCGCCGACATCACCTACCTATATCTATATGACGTCGATGCGCCTACCTCGGCGCTGAGCGTCGGTCCGGCGCTGGCAAGCGCCCTGAACCTCCACTGGTCGGGGTACGATCAGCTCTCGGGCGTCAACGAGGTCGCGATCGAGGTCGGTGCCGGCGGCCTTGCGGTTCGCCCCTGGTTCACTCAACATGCCGACCCGGCATCAGCCGGCAAGACGTTGGGGGCGGTGCGCTACTTCGGCGACGCCGGCACCCCCTACCAGTTTCGGCTCACGGTCCGCGACGCCGCCCGGAATGCCGCGCCTCCCATCGTTCTCAACCAATCGGTGCCGGCCGGCGCCGGCGCGCCGTCGTCCGCCGCCGATCGGGCTGTCCTCGGACCACTGCCGGCGCAGCCTGATGGCGCGCCGTCGGTGCTGGGTGTGAGGCAGGAACACCCATCGGCGGCTGGCGCGCTCCTTCTCGACGCCGACGCGTCGCTGCATGCCCTGGGCCGGGACCGTCTGACGCCCGCCGTCGCGCCAACCTCGCTCGCGCCAGCCATCGACGTCGTCAGCGTGGCATCGGGTCCGCTCCGCCTCCTGGCCGATGGCACCACCTGGGACAGCGCCGGCACCGCCGGTCCGCGATTCGCCGTGCCGGCGCCGGTGCGGCTGCTGGCGGCGAGCGACGGCACGGTCATGGCGGTCGACGCGGCCGGCGCGATTGCCGGAAGCGGCGCAAGCGTCGCGGCGGCACTGCCCGCCGGCAGCACGGTCGTCGACGCCGCGCTGTTCTCGGGAACGCATTCGGGACTCGCCCTCGACAGCAGCGGCGCGGTCCA
>VBFF01000077.1 GCA_005889285.1 Chloroflexota bacterium | reverse complement strand
TAGACCGAACCGCGGTCCATCGGCACACCCAGGATCCGGACATCGGGGCGGCTTCCCGCCGGCGGTGGTTTGAGCCCGCCCCAGGGCTGGAGGCCGGCGGTGTTGAACTCCTGCTCGCTCACGCCTTGAGAAACGCAGAAATGGCTTCGACCTGTGCGGCAATCAGCGTCGGGGTCCAGCCGTGACCGGCGGATTCGATCACCCGGATCTCCGCCTGCGGCATGAAGTCTCGCAGGCCACGGATGGCGTTGACGTCGACGGTTCGATCATCGGCGGCGACCACGATCAGTACGGGCTTGCGCCATCCTCTGAGGAAGTCGCGATAGTCCCGAGTGATCCCGTCGCGCAACCACTGTCGGGCGGCGCGCCCGTCGGCGCGCAGCTGGTTGTCGAAGTTCACCTGGGCATCGTAGGGATCGACCCCGGGGCCTTCAACCAGGAACCGCTTGTAGAGATCCGACACCACGCGGTTCCGCCGCAGCCGGTCGACGACCCAGAAGACGGGGCCGGCGGTGAAGGCGGCAACCTGTCGCTTGAACGCTGCCCGCAAGGTCCGCGGCGAGTAGATCGGCGTGTGCAACACCAACCGGTCGATCCGCTCCGGAAAACGCGAGGCGTACTCGAGGGCGACGGTCGCGCCCAGGCAGATGCCGCCGACATCGTGATCCTCGAGGCCAAGGCGGTCGGCGAAAGCGTGCAGGAACTCGGCGTGCGAGGCCACCGTGAAGGGCGGATCGCCGGCCGCCGTCTCGCCGCAGCCGGGCAGGTCGGGGATCAGTACCCGCCGGTGATCGCTGAAGGCCGGGCCCCAGGTGTGGAAGTTCTCGAGCGAGCCGATGAAACCGTGACACAGAAGCAGCGGCTGGCCCGATCCCTGGTCGAGGTACCGGACCCTCCGCTGCCCGACGTCGATGAACTGGATGTTCTGCGTACTGACCGCGGTGTCTATTCCCCCGTATCGATCTGCGCGCGCTGCAGCCGGCCACTGTAATCGACGTAGATCGTTTTCCATTCCGTGAATTCGTCGAGCGCCACCGTGCCGGCCTCGCGATGACCGTTGCCAGTGTTCTTTACGCCGCCGAAGGGCAGTTGGATCTCGGCGCCGATGGTTGGCGCGTTGACGTAGACGATGCCGGACTGCATCTCGTCCATGGCGTGGAAGGCCTTGCGCAGGTCGTTGGTGTAGATCGACATCGACAGCCCGTACTGCGTGGAGTTCGCGACCTCGAGCGCCTCTTCGAGGTTGCCCACCGGCAGCACGAGCGTCGAGGGACCGAAGATCTCCTCCTGCGCCATGCGCATGTCCTTCCGGCCGTCGGCGAAAATTGTCGGCCGGTAGAACCAGCCCTCGCTCCCGGCGAAGTCGCCGCCGTGCACTAACCGGGCGTGTTCCTTCTTGCCGATCTCCGTGTACTCGTGGACCTTCTTGAGCGCCGCCTCGTTGATCACCGGACCCATGTCGACGTCCGGCTGCAGCCCGTCGCCGACCTTCATCTTGGCGGCCCGCTCCTGCAGCAGATCGACGAAATCGCCGGCGACCTTCCTGTCAACGATCAGCCGCGACGCGGCCGTGCAGCGCTGGCCGGATGTCCCGAAGGCAGCCCAGAGCGCGCCGTCAACGGCTAACGGCAGGTCGGCGTCATCGAGCACGACGATCGCGTTCTTGCCGCCCAGCTCGAGGCCCAGCCGCTTCAGAGTCTTGCCCGCGATCTCCGCAATGTGCCGGCCGGCGTCGGTCGAGCCGGTGAACGAGATACCCTGCACGCGCGGGTCCTTGACGAGCACGTCGCCCACGTCCTTGCCGCTGCCGGTGACGAGATTGAGCACCCCGCCGGGCAGTCCGGCCTCCTCGAGGATCTCGACCAGCGTGGTCGCCACGATGGGGGTGTCCGATGCCGGCTTGAACACCACGGCATTGCCCGCCATGACCGCCGGAAAGATCTTCCACGAGGGAATCGCCATCGGAAAGTTCCAGGGCGTGATGCAGGCGACCACGCCGAGCGGAACCCGCACCGTCATCGCCCACTTGTTTCGAAGCTCGGAGGGCACTGTCTCGCCATGCGGATGACGGCCGAGGCCGGCGGCGTATTTGCCCATGTCGATCGCTTCCTGGACGTCACCACGTGCCTCTTTGAGGACTTTGCCCATCTCCTGCGTCATCAGCCGGGCCAGTTCTTCTTTGCGCGCCTCGATGATCAGCGCGGCCTTGAGCACGATCTCGCCTCGCGCGGGGGCCGGCGTTCGCCGCCAACCAGGAGACGCCTTTTGCGCCGCCTCCAGGGCGGCGTTGACGTCGTCGGCGTTGGACGCCTGCATCACGCCCAGCACCTGGTCCTTGTGCGCCGGGTTGGTCGAGGTGAAGGTCCGCCCACTTTTCGACTCCACCCACTGCCCGCCGATGTAGTTCTTATAGGTCTTCGCCTCGGTCTTCTGGCCCCGCTCGCTCGTCATCGTCTGACTCATCCTGCCACCTCCTGAAACGCCCCACTCAAGGTCTCCCATCCTTCGTCGAGCTCTGCTTGCGAAATATTGAGCGGCGGCACCAGCCGCAGCACGTTGTCGTGCGGGCCGCAGCTCAACACCACCATGCCGGAATCGAGGCACACCTTTCGGATCTTCTTCTGCAGGTCCTTGTCGGGAGTCCCCTCCTGCGTCACCAATTCGATACCGATCATCAACCCGAGGCCGCGCACCTCGCCTATCGCCGGCGTCCGCCGCTGCAGCTCGCGCAGCCGGCTGACGAGCTGGGCGCCCTTTTCCGTCGCGTTCGCCAGCACGTGCTCCCGCGCGAAGACATCGAGGGTCGCGATGGCGGCGGCACACGACACCGGATTCCCACCGAAGGTCGAGCCGTGCGCGGCCGGCTCCCACTGATCCATCAACTTCGAGGTGGCGACCACCGCGCTCAGCGGCAGACCGGAGGCGATCGACTTGGCCAGCGTCATGATGTCGGGAACGACGCCGGTGTGCTCGGAGGCGAACATCTTGCCGGTGCGTCCATAGCCAGATTGCACCTCGTCGGCGATGAGCAGGATGCCATGCCGGTCGCAGAGGGCGCGCAGCCGTGGCATGAACGCCGGCGGCGGTACGACGTATCCCCCTTCACCGAGGACCGGCTCCACGATGAAGGCGGCGACGTTCTTTGGCGGCACGCGCGTGTCGAGCATTTCGTCGATGAAGGTGAAGACGTAGTCGAGCGTTGCCGCTTCATCCGGTCCGGTCGGATTGCGATATGGATATGGATAGGGGACGTGATAAACGGCCGGCAGGAGCGGCTCATAACGCTCCCGGTAGTAGCCCTTCGAGGCAGTCAGCGAGAGCGCCCCATAGGTCCGCCCATGGAACGCGCCCTGGAAGGCGATCAGGCCGGGCCGCCCGGTGGTGTAGCGGGCGAGCTTGATGGCGCCCTCCACCGCTTCGGCCCCGCTGTTCGAGAAGAAGACCTTGTCGAGGTTGCCCGGCGCGAGTGCGGCGATGCGTTCCGCCAACTCGATCGCCGGCTGGTGATGGGCGACGACCGAAATATGCATCAGCTTATCGAGCTGTTCGTGGGCCGCCTTGACCACCTCGGGGTGACCGTGGCCCAGGTTGGTGACACCGATGCCGGACGCGAAATCGAGGTAGCGGCGGCCATCGACGGTATAGAGATACGAGCCCTGGGCGTGATCGATGACGAGCGGGGTGTAGCGGTAGAGGACCTGGGAGAGGTGGGCGCGCTCGCGCGCCAGCCACTCCTCCTGGCTATCGCTGTCGGGAAATTCCTTGACGAGTTTCATTGAGCCTCCTTATACGAGCATCCGGATCGGGCGCATGGCCGTCGCCGGCTGCTGGCGGAGGCTGCCCGTCGTTCGCGGCCCACCAGGTACACGTGATCCCGTGCGTCATCTTGCCTGCCGTTGTGCAACGGCGAGCTAATGGTAGTTCTTTGTAATGTCTCCCTCCCCCGCTTGCGGGGACAGTCAGGCAATCTCCCTCCCCCGCTTGCGGGGGAGGGTAGGGTGGGGGCCTCAGCGCGACGGCGCTGGCTTGAGGTTTGCCGCTCGCCGCGGCGCCCGCTGAGCGGCCAGAAAGCCGCCGAACATGACCAGCACGCCGATCGCCTGGCCGACGTAGAAGAGCTCGTAGACGTGGAAGAGGCGGGTCAGCGTGGAAGCGCCCGCCACGATGAAGGCCCCGGCGGCGATCAGGATATTGGCCACCAACCGCGATTGGGCGCCGCCTTTCCGCCAGGCGCCGTAGGCGGACCAGAGCGCGCCGCCGATGAGGATGACGCTGGATCGCGACGGCATTGAAGGCGCCATGTTCGAGGCGGATGGTGTCGACGGACGGGACGGCGTGGGTCTGCAGCAGGGTGGGCTGCAGGCGGGCGCCCAGCGTGCCGGCCAGGCCAACCGCGGCAAGGACGAGGAGCACGCGCAGAGCCGTGCGGCCGAATCGTGGCGCCAGCAGGTAAATCGTGCCGAGGGCGAGGACACCGACGACCAGGATGCCGCCGAAGTAGTAGTAAGTCCGATAAAGGAGCGGACTCCAACCCGCAGCGGCCCCGATCACTTCGGTCAGCGCAGCGACCGCATAGATCGCCAGCGCCACCGACCACGCCATCAAGTAAGGGCGTGGCTTCGACCGATACTGCACCCACAGCGTCAGGGCAAAGGCCGCACTGATGGCCGCCGCGGCCAGCGCGTAGAAAACCATCGCAGCCCTCAGTCTATGAAATACTCTTATCCACAAGCTCAAGCTTGACGCGGCCGCCGTATTGCCGTTAAATAGCGCCAACCACGTTCCAGCACAGAGGTCTAAGCACCGTTTGAGCAGAGTCATCGCAATTGCCAATCAGAAAGGCGGGGTTGGCAAAACGACCACCGCGGTGAACCTGGGATGCGCGCTCGCTGAGCTCGGCAAGCGAGTCCTCCTCATCGACCTCGATCCCCAGGGCCACCTGACGATCAACATGGGCTTCAAGCAGCCCGATCAGATCGAGCTCACCCTTTACCACCTGCTCCTCGATCCCCAGGTCACCCTCGGCCACGTGGTCAAGCACAGCAACCTCGGGGTCGACTTCATTCCCTCGAACATCGAGCTCTCGGGCGCCGAGATCCAGCTCGTCTCCGAGATGGGCCGCGAGACCTTCCTCAAGGAGAAGCTCGCACCCGGCCAGGAAGAGTACGACTTCATGGTGATCGATTGCCCGCCCTCCCTCGGCCTGCTCTGCGTCAACGCGCTCGTGGCCGCGAACGAGGTCGTCATCCCGCTCCAGTGCGAATACTTCGGCATGAAGGGCATGCAGCTCCTGCACAACACCATCGAGCGGGTTCGGGCCAAGCTCAACCCGCAGCTGCGCATCAGCGGCATCCTGGCGACCATCCACAAGTCGAGGACGCTGCATTCCCAGGAAGTGCTGGAGCTGGTTCGCGAGCGGTATGGCGACGTCGTCTTCGACGTCGTCATCAAGGACAGCATCCGGTTTGCCGAAACGCCGCTGGCCGGGATGTCGATCCTGCAGTACGCCGGCAGCTCCGAAGGTGCCAACGCCTATCGCGCCCTCGCCAAGGCGGTCATCAAGCGCGCGCCGGCCGCCCCGGTCGAGGTAAAGCAGCCCGTCGCCTCTCGTGTTTAAGCGGGTCTCGCTGGAAGGATCGGCAGAGCTCTTTCGAGAGACGTCGAGCACACCCGAGGTCCTTGCCGAGACCGACCCGGAGCCAGTACAAGCGGCAATTCACCATCTGCCGCTTCAGCGCCAGGTCCATGGCGAAACGATTTCCTACTTCGAGTACCGCTTGACCGAATCCCAGGTGCAGTCGCTGATCGACGCAGTGCAGAAGGTCAAGTATCCGCACAACCTGAAGAACACCGCGAAGCTCAGCATGGAGGAATTCGAGCGCCTCGAAGCGCTTCGACAGCTCCTAATCGACGGCTTGCGGTAGCCTCTCGTCGTCGGCGCGCTGCGACGTCGCCACGTCCCAACGACGGGCCACCTGCTGCGCCCGGTAGAGCGTGGCGTAGAGACCGGGCGCGTCGACCAGGTCATCGTGGCGGCCGCGCTGGACGACCCGGCCTTTGTCCAGCACGATGATCTCGCTCGCCTGGCGGATCGTGGAAAGACGGTGAGCAATCACCAGCACGGTTCGCTCGGCGACGAGGCGGGCGAGCGCGGCCTGGATCAGGTGCTCGGCCTCCGGATCCACTGATGACGTCGCCTCATCGAGGATCAGGATGGGGGCGTCGTGCAGCAGCGCCCTCGCAATCGAGATTCGCTGCTTCTGCCCGCCAGACAACCTCACGCCGCGCTCCCCGATGATCGTGTCGTAGCCCTTCGGCAATTCCTCGATGAACTCATGCGCGTAGGCCGCGCGGGCCGCGGCCTCCACCTGTGCCTCGGTGGCCTCCGGGTTCCCAACCTTGACGTTGGCTTCGACCGTGTCGTTGAAGAGGAAGACGTCCTGCAAGACGAGGCTGATCGACCGATGCACGTACTCGAGCGGCAGCTCACGAAGGTCGACCCCGCCAAGACGGACCGCACCCTCCTGCGGGTCCCAGAAGCGGGCGATCAGGTTCGCGACGGTCGTTTTGCCGGCGCCACTCGGCCCCACCAGCGCGAGCACCGAGCCTTCCCTGAGGTCGATCGACACGTCATGCAGCACCGGTCGCCCAGTTTCGTAGGCGAAGGTGACACGATCCAGGACCACGTCGTAGCGCGGGTCCTTGGGAATCCGCGCGGTCGGTGACTCCTGCACCTCGATCGGCGCGTTCAGGATCTCGAAGATCCGATCGGTTGCGGCTTCCGCATTCCGCAAGCCTTCGAGCTGCCGGTTGAGCTCGGTGACCGGCCGGTAGAGCTGCGTCGTCAGAAACACGAAGAGCACCAGGTCCGGGATGCCGAGCTCCCCCGCATGGGCCATCAGGCCGCCGACCAGCAAGACCAGCGCGACCGGGATCGCCGCCATCCATTCGACGCCGGAGAAATACCAGGTGTGGATCAGGTTGGCTCGTGTGGCGGCCTGCTTCAGCTGGTCGCTGCGCTCGTCGATGGCGCGCCGCGCGTGGCCGAGGGCCGCAAAGGCCTTCAACACCCCAACGCCCTGGATGTAATCGATGATGATCCCGTTCAGGCGGCCGAGTTCGTCGCGGTAGCGCATGAAGGCCTGGTAGGCAGAGCGACGGAAGGCTACGAGGATAAGCAGGATGACGGCCAGCGGGGCGAGTGCCACCAGCGCCAGCTTCCAGTTGAAGAGCAGCATCAAGATGCCCAGCAGGAAGGGAACGGTGGCGGCACTGATCAGCTGGATGCCGGCGTGCGCGGTGAAGAATTCGATGGTCTCGACGTCGCCGATCACCTTGGCCGCGATCGTCCCGGACTGTTGGCGCGTATGGAATCCCATCGAAAGTCGCTGCAGTTGCTCGTAGATCCGCATCCGCATGTCGTGCAGGACCTTGAAGGCGGCGATATGGCCGAACCCGCCCTCGAGGTAGCGGGCGACGGCCATCAGCGCGGTGGCGCCCAGCATGGCGATGCCGAGCAACACGAGGGTGCCGGCGGGTGACGGGCGGGATAGCACCGTCAGCATCTGGCGGATGATCAAGGCAGGCAAGACGCTGAGCGCCGTGTAAAGCACCGACCCGGCCACCGCGATCGCGAGCAAGCCGCGATGCCCGCGCGTGATCGCCAGCATCCGGGAGAGAAACATCACGAAGGCACCGCCGTCCTCGCCGTGACTCGTTGCGCCACCAGCGCGTGCAGCGCGTGCGCTAACCGGGGATCGGCATTAAGCATCGGCGTGCGCCGCAACTCGATACCGAGCGCTTCCGCCCGCTCCTTCGCCTCGATGTCGATGTCGTAGAAGATCTCGAGGTGGTCGGCGATGAACCCGACCGATGCCACCAGGATCGAGCGGTGACCCTGGGCCGCGAGCTCCTCGACCGTTTCGACCAGGTCCGGCCCGAGCCAGGGCTCCCCGGTGTGACTCTGGCTCTGATACGAAAAGCGCCATTGCTCGATGCCTGCCCGTCCGGCGACGAGCTCTGAGGTGCGCAGCAGTTGCTCCTGGTAGGGGTCGCCCTTATCGAGGATGCGCGCCGGCAGACTGTGCGCGGTGAAGACCGCCACGACCTCTTCGGGATTCGCGAACGCGGCGCGAACCATGCGCACGTTCTCGGCGACTGCCTCGAGGTAGCCATCGAGGTCGTGCCAGCTCTCGACGAAGTCCAGGCTGGGAGACGGCGCGCCGTCCCGA
>VBFF01000076.1 GCA_005889285.1 Chloroflexota bacterium | reverse complement strand
CGGTCGATCTCGTCGTTGCGCGACGAGTCCTTCTCTATGTAGGTATCGCTTCGGGGGATGTAGGCCTCCGGCTGGTAGTAGTCGTAGTAGCTGACGAAGTACTCGACGGCGTTCTGGGGAAAGAAGGAGCGGAACTCGCTGCATAGCTGGGCCGCCAGCGTCTTGTTCGGCGACATGACGAGCGTCGGCCGCTGGATCTCCTGGATCATCTGGGCAACGACCATCGTCTTGCCGGAGCCGGTGACCCCCATCAGGACCTGGTGTTTTTGGCCCCCGTCGACCCCTTCGGCCAGCTTTTTGATCGCCTCCGGCTGGCCGCCGGCCGGCGCAAAGCCAGCCGTAAACGCGAAGTTGGGCATCCCTCAATTGTAAGTTTGCAGCGGCGGAAGTTTAAAGGGGTCTAGTCGAGCAGATGGCCGGGGTTGACGGTCCGTTTGCGCTCGAGGTACGCGATCAGGGCAAACAGGAGGGCCAGCCCCAGCAAAAGCCCCCCAATGGCGTCCGAGAGCCAGTGCCAGCCAAGATAGACCACGCCGTAGCCCACAAAGAAGATCACCAGGACCAGCACGGGGCTGAGCCGCGAGCTATCGCGGCCAAAGAGCTCCCAGCGCTCCGCCAGGTAGAGCACCAGGCCGTAAGTAAGCGTCGCCCGAACCAGGTGCCCGCTCGGGAACGACCAGCGGCCGATCTGGTGACCCAGCGACGGCAGGAATTCCGGGAACCGCTGAAACGCCGGGCCGGGCGCCGGGCTGACGATCAGCTGCTTGCCCAGGATCTCGAGGCCGGAGCCGGCGAGAATGAAGACCGCCGGCAAGACGGCCAGGAGGCGCAGCCCGCGGAAGAGGCCGACGCCGAGCAGGACGGCGATCAGCAGCGTGAGCTCGATACTGCCCAGGTAAGCGAAAATCCCAAGGCCGATGTCCTGGCCGGTGCTCCCGCGACCCTGCAGATAGTGCGTCATCCGTAAATCCAGCGAGCGGAAGGCGCCGGCATCGACCAACAGCGCAACCGTGACATACGCGGCGAGGAAGGCGCCCGCCGTGATTAGCAGCCGCCGGCTCAAGACCGGCCAGCGGAGCCGAATCAGCGCTGACACTTGCGGCAGTACACCGTGCCGCGGCCGGCCAGGCGCGTTCCCTGCAATGGCGTCCCGCATCTCAGACAGGGCTCACCGCTTCGGCCGTAGACGAGCAGCTTCTCCTGGTTGCCGCCGGGCAGCCCAAAGCCGTCGACGTAGTTGATGATCGAAGAGCCTCGTGCCGCAATGCTGTTCTCCAGTACGTGCTGAATCGCTTCGTAGAGGGACCGCCGTTCACGCACAGTGAGCCGGTGAGTCCACCGGCTAGGACGGATTCCGGCCCGAAAACATGCCTCATCGGCGTAGATATTGCCCACGCCGGCAAGAAACGATTGATCCAGCAGGGCTGACTTCACCGGCCGCCGGCGGGCCCGGATGAGCCTTTCGAATTCGGCTTCGGTCAGGTCCCCGTGAATCGGCTCGGGGCCGAGCCGCGCCGGAAAGGCGCGCGCCGCGATCAGTTCGTCCATGCTGCCGACGACAAGCCGTCCGAACTGCCGGGGATCGTCATAGCGCAGCTCGAGGCCGCTATCCAGCAGGGCCCGAAAGTGCGTGTGCTTGACGGGCGCCTCTTCCGGTTCCCAGACCCGCAGGTGTCCGGTCATGCCCAGGTGCACAATCACCCGTTGATCAGTCGTCGTAACATCTCCGTTGGCGCGAAGCTTTTCTGCACCGTCAGCCGGATCCAGGGGCATCACGATGTACTTCCCCCGCCGCAGGACGGACGTAATCGTCCGGCCACGAAGCCGTCGAATGAATTTGTCTGCACTCGGATAGCGCACGAGTCGCGCGCGAATTGCGGGATCGCGCGTCAGTTGCAACGACTCGAAGCGGCGCCCCACCAGCTGCGGTCGCAGATCGTTGACGATGGTCTCGACTTCGGGAAGCTCCGGCATCGAGCCCTATGCCCGCGCGGCAACGAGTCGCACTCGCTCCATGTCCTGCCAATTGGGGCCTAGCTTGAGATCGACCTGGACTGGAACTTTCAAAGGGTAAGCTCTGGCCATCAAGTCCGGCACGACTTCAATCAGTTGCTCGCGTTCGCCCGGGGCGACCTCGAAGACGAGCTCGTCATGCACCGTCAGGACCATCTGGCTTGTCAGCCGCTGGTCGTGCATGTAGGTATTTAGTCGGATCATGGCCAGCTTCATGATGTCCGCCGCCGATCCCTGCACCGGCATATTGATGGCGATCCGCTCTGCGCCCTGACGCAACATGCGATTGGGCGAGCGGATGTCCTGGATGTAGCGCCGCCGATGCAATATCGTCTCGACATAGCCCTGTTCCCTGGCCTGGATCTTGATGCCTTCCAAAAACTCGCGTACCCGGTTGTAGGCGCGGAAATAGGCGTCGATGAAAACCCTGGCCTCTTCCGTTGACATGCCGGTATCGCGGGCAAGACCGAAGTCACTGAGACCGTAGAACAAGCCGAAGTTGACGACCTTGGCCAGCCGGCGCTGATTCGCGGTCACCTGGGCCTGGGGGATGCCGAAGACTTCCGCCGCCGTCCGCGCATGGATGTCCTCGCCGCGGGCGAAGGCGTCGAGCAGGACCGGATCATCCGTCATATGCGCCAGGACGCGGAGCTCGATTTGTGAATAATCGGCCGACAGCAGGACATCGCCGGGGCGGCCGGGGATGAAGGCCCGGCGAACTTTCTGTCCGACTTCCGTCCGTATGGGGATGTTCTGCAAGTTCGGGTCGGACGAGGAGAGCCGGCCGGTGGCCGCGACGGTCTGGTTAAAGCTTGTGTGCACGCGATGGGTCTTCGCGTCGACCAGCAGTGGCAAGGCATCGACGTAGGTTCCTTTGAGCTTGCTGAGCTGACGAAACTCCAGGATCTTTGGGATGACGGGATGCTGGTCGCGCAGGCCTTCGAGCACCGTCGCGTCTGTCGAGTAGCCGCTCTTTGTCTTCCGGCCGCCGGGTAGATCGAGGTCTTCAAAAAGAAATCTGGCCAGCTGCTGCGGCGAGTTGACGTTGATCGGCCCATTTGCGACATCCGCGATCTCCTGGTCGAGGCGCTGCAGCTGGTCATATAACTCACGAGAGACCTGCTGCAGGTAAGGCAAATCGATCGAGACCCCGGCGAGCTCCATCTCGGCCAGCACGGGAACCAACGGCATCTCCAGATCGCGGAACAGCTCGGCGTTACCTAAACGATCCAGTTCTGACTCGAGTCGTGGCGCGAGCTGCAGCATGACCCGCATGCGCTCACCGAAAAACGCCGCGGCGCGCATAACGTCGACCTGGTCGCAAGTCGTGGCAGCCTTGCCGCTGCCGAAGAGGGCCTCCCGGCCCTCGATCGAGCGATGTAAGACGTCCGAGGCGAGCGCCTCCAGGCTCGGCGATCGAACCCCAGAGTTAAGTAAATAGGCGGCGACCAGCAAGTCCCAGTCGGCACCACCAAGCTCGATGCCGTGCGCCCGCAATGCCAGGTAATCGGCCTTCTGGTTGAAGCCCAATTTGGAGGGCCTCGCATTCTGCAGGCTGGGGGTGAAGCGGCGCAAGACATCACGTAGCTCCAGGCAACGCTCTTCTTCATGTGCCAGCGGGACGTAGAAAATTTCACGCTCGTTGAGGCCGACGACAAGGGCCGCGATGCGGCCGTGACGCGGTACATCATCGAGCGTCACCACCTGGAAGCCGGCGCGCTCGGCAGCGGCAAATGCCGCGATGAGACGATCCAGATCATCCGACTCGCGAATCACGGTGACGGACTCGGTCGCAGTCGACTCGAGCGCCAGTGTCGGCTGCCTCGCTTCGGCCGGCTGACCATCGAGCGGCAGCCGGCCCTGGTCCCTCCCGGGCGGGGCAAAGATCGGCGGCGCCGACATCGCACTCCCGTCGGTCCACGTTTGCGGCACGCGGGCCGCGAGGCTGCGAAAGCCCAGGTCGGACAGAATCGTGCGCGCTGCGTCCGGGCGATAGTCCTTCGCCGAGCCATGGCTGAGATCCAACGTCACGCCGGCGACGTCGAGAACGATTGTGGCCATTCTCTTGCTGAGCAGGGCCTGCTCCCAGTGCTCGTCCAGGAGCTTCTTGATCTTGGGCGGCGTTACCCGTTCGCGGTTTTCGACCAGGCTCTCGACGGAACCGAACTCCTGGATCAACTTGATGGCCGTCTTTTCACCGATGCCGCGGATGCCTGGAATATTGTCCGACACGTCGCCCACCAGGCCCTTGAGATCGACGGTCTGAATCGGTTCGAGGCCGTAGCGCTCCCGAACACGATCCGGCGTGTAGAGGACGGTCTCTGAGACGCCTCGCTTGCTGGTCAGGACGAAGACGTCGTCATTGACAAGTTGTAGGGCGTCGAGGTCGCCGGTGACGATCGTGCTGTGCAGGCCTTGCTCGCGGGCCTGACTTGCCAGCGTGCCGATGACGTCGTCGGCCTCCACGCCCTGGACTTCATAGATAGGAATCCCGAAAGCGCGCACGATGTCCCGTGTCAATGGAAACTGCGGGCTAAGCTCGGGTGGCGTCGGCCGCCGAGTGGCCTTGTATTGTGCCAGCTCTTCGTGACGGAAGGTCCTGCCTCCCAGGTCGAATGAGGCCAGGACGTAGTCCGGATGCTCCTGCAGGGCGAGCAAGAGCATCGACGTAAAGCCGTAGGCCGCGTTCACGATGTTGCCCTCGCGGTCGGTCAAGGATGGTAACGCGAAGAAGGCTCGGTAGACCAACGAGTGGCCGTCGATGAGAACCAGCCGTTGCTTCGTCTGGGGCTCGGGCACTATCAAAGTTTAGTCATGCGCGACTCCTGCAAACGTTAAGATAGGCTCGAATTCAGGATGGCTAAATTCGTCGAAATGCAGGTCGACTCCATCCGGGTGCACATGCCCAGCGGGCAGCACGTCGTGATTCTGAAAGAGAAAGAGACCGAACGCTATTTGCCCATCTGGATCGGCATCTACGAAGCCAACGCGATCGCGCTGAAGATCACGGGCATCACCCCGGAGCGGCCCATCACGCACGACCTCCTGGCGAATATTTTGCAGAGCGCCGAGATGCGCCTCAAGAAGATCCAGGTGACGTCGCTCACGAACGAGGTCTTCTTTGCGCGATTGTTTCTCGCCGTCAATGGGAAGGAGGTCGAGATCGACTCGCGGCCGAGCGATGCGATCGCGCTCGCCGTACGGATGACGTGTCCGATCCTCGTCTCACAGGACGTTCTCGACAAGGCTGGCGTGTTCCCCGAGAAAGAAGAAGAAGAAGAGGACAAACTCTCGATCTTCAAAGAGCTGATCAACAGCATGGACCTGCCCGACCTCGAAGGCCCCCCGCCGGAGAAGAGCTAGCCCGCGATCCGGACCGGGACGCTCACTTGGAGCACCCGTCCCGACCCATCGGGAATCAACCAGGTCGCTTGGAGCCGATAATCGCCGGCGAGCGGTGCCGACAGGGGGAAGCTGGCGAGGTCATACCAGCCGCCAAAGATCGGCGTACCGTTGAAGCTCTCGACGCCGACCGGACGGAGCGCGACGCCCTGCCCGTTGCGGACCAGGGTCAGGGTGAGCCCCTGGTCAGCGCTCTGAAGGGAGGTCGACGGCGAGCCGATCAACTGGACGGTCACGCGCATCCTGTCATTCGCTGGGTAGAGCCGTCGCGCGCTGTTGCTTGAATCCACCACGGTCGCGGCATTCGTGGCCGCCCCTGCGGATTGCGCGTCGAACTGTTGCGTGAACGGGCTCGGCGCCGAGAGCGGCGGCACGGCGCCTTTCTCGCTCCGGGTGGCGGGAGCATTTGCCAGGCCGCCGCTGTTCGTGCTGAACGAACCCGATGTCGCGGTGGGACCCGCCGGGAGGTGCAGATTCTGGATACCCACGGCGATCAGCAGCAGCGCCACCGCTGCACTTCCGATCCAACCTGCCGGCGCCCATCGCCATCCCCGGCGGCGCTGCTCCGGGATGGTGAACCTTCGGGGCGGTGTCTCCATCGGCAAGGCACGGATGGCATGGGCCGTTTCGCGCAGGCCCTCGAGGCGAGCCCGGCATTGGTCACAGGCGGCGACATGGTCGGCGACGCGAGCCTCGGCCGCCGAGTCGAGCTCATGGTCGAGATAGGCAGAGAGCTCCTCCAGCGTCGGCTCGGCCGGGGTCCGCGGCTCACTCGGCATGGGCATCCTCCGTGGTGGGAAAAAAATCCGGATGCCGCTGCAGCTGCTCCTGGACCTGCGCGCGCGCGCGGGCGATCCGCGATTTGACGGTGCCGAGCGGCACACGAAGTACGGCAGCGATCTCCTCGTACGCCATGCCGTTCACGTCGCGCAGCACGATGGCGATGCGCATGTCGTGATCCAGCGCTTGAATGCAATCGCGCACCAGGCGCGTCCGCTCGTTCGCTTCGGCGCGCTCCTGCGGACCCGGGGTCGCGATCCCGAGCCCGACGACATTGCTGGTGATTTCTTCGTCGGGCATGACGCCGTACCGCCGGCCACGCCGGAAGTGGTCATAACAGAGGTTGGCGGCGATCTGGAACAGCCAGGACTTGAAGGGCGCCTCGCGCAGTGTGCGGATCTTCTCCCAGGCGCGAAGAAACGCCTCCTGCGCGATGTCGGCGGCATCGTCCGGTTTGCCGACCATCCGCAGCGCCATGTTGTAGAGCGGCACCTGATATTGCACGATCAATTGGGTAAACGCCTCCCGATCGCCCCGGCGGGCCCGGCCCACCAGGTCGCGATCGTCGTTCGAGTTGTTAGACGGAAACATCCCTAATAAGTTCCCGCCGCCTCACGCGAGTGGCGCTCGGTGCCATACGAGCGTTTGAGACGTCATTGCGATGCGAGCGTTTGAGGCGTTTGAGACAATGACCGGCACGCCGGAGTGTCGGAATGGTAGACGAGGGCGCCTCAAAAGCGCCTGGGCGTAAGTCCGTGTGGGTTCGAGTCCCTCCTCCGGCAGTAACGAATAAGACCAGTGGCCGCGCCACCACATCACTGTCCGTCCATTTCCGGGCGTTGCCAGGCCGCCGACCGATTGACGGGCCCCCGCCACCCCGCCATACTGCCGCCGAAGAGGCGAGAACGGAACTTTTTCCTCCGGCAGCCGTCTTAATGCAATAGATGCACGCCCAGCGTCGCTGCCGCCTGCCCGCGCGGGTCGCCCTGGCCGCTTTGCTGACCGCGACCGGCCTCGCGGCAGCGTCCGTCGGCGCCGTGGCCGCCGCTGGCGTCACGCTCACCGTCCACGTCGGTTACCAGGATGTCGTCAAAGCCGGCGAGTGGATGCCGGTTACCATCGATGCCAAGAACGCCGGCCCGGGGGTTGACGGCACGCTCGAGGTGCAGGAGTCGCTCAACGGCCAACCCGGCGTCACCGGCCTTCCCCTCTACCACGAGTCGATCAGTCTCGCGACCGGATCCAGCAAGCGCATCCGAACGTATGTGACCGTGGACACGACCGGCGCAACCATCACGGCCAGAATCGTTCAGAACGCCCGAGTGATCGTCTCCAAAGATGCGGCGTCGGCAAGCACAACCTCGACCTTGATCGGCGTGCTCTCCGACCAACCCACGTCGCTCGACGGTTTCGCCGCCGTTCACCCGGCCAGCGTTGCCGCCCGGGTGGTCCACCTGCGGGCTGACGACATCGCCGAGACGGCGATTCCGCTGCGCGCGTTCGACATTCTCGCCATCGACGACTTCGCGACGGACAGCCTCACATCGGGGCAGAAGACGGCCATCAGCGACTTCGTCCGCTCCGGCGGCGATCTTTTGCTTGGCACCGGCGCCGCCTGGCGCAAGACGCTGGCCGGGCTGTCCCCCGCGATCCTGCCGATGGCCATCAGTGGCACGGCCAGCGTCACCACGGCCCTGCTGGGCGGTAGCCCCGTCGAGGTGGCGACCGGCACCCAGATCACTACCGCGCCGGCGTGGCTGGCGGCGGGTGCCCAGCCCCTTCTGCTTGAACGGCGGTTGGGCGAGGGAATCGTCACCCTGGCGACCTTCGACTGGAACCAGGAACCCGTCGCCGGTTGGAGCGGCACCGGCCCCCTGCTGCGCCAGCTCATCGCGCGCGCCGTCTTTGGCTCCAGCAACGCGGGCCAGACGACCCTCTACGCCGGAGGGATGGGCCCTGTGCCTTTTGGCGTGCAATCGACGATCGGTACCAGGAGCAGCGCACTCAGCTCCACGTTGGGCAACCTCCCGGGACTCGACCTTCCCTCTCTGCAACTGACCGGTGCGCTCGTGCTGCTCTACGTGCTGCTCGTCGGTCCGGTGAATTATCTCGTGCTAGGGGCGATGCGGCGACGCGCCCTCGCCTGGGTCACGGTGCCCCTCATCGCCGTGATCGCCGCCGGCGGCGCCTACGGAGCGGGGGTCTTCACCAAAGGCCGGTCGGTACAAGCCAACCAGATCACGATCCTGCACCTACAGCCGGGCTGGGATCGCGCCTACCAGGAGACATACACGGGGATTATGGCGCCGAGTCGTGGCGATTACCAGGCCAGCATCAGCGGCAGCCCGTTGCTGATCAGCCCGATTGCCGGCAACGGCGCCTATGACGTGTCGGGCTTTGGAACGGGATCTCGCTCGGGCATCCGCGTCGATGTCGACCGCAACAACATCATCCTGCCCGGAATGACCGCCTTTGCGTTGAGCGGCTTCGCGACCGAGTCCCTGACCTCGGCTCCACAGCTGGCGGCCCACGTCAAGCTCGTCAACGGGAAGCTCACCGGCACGATCGAGAATCACTCCAACCTGGACTTCACCGATGGCGTCCTCATCATGGGTGACAATTTTCAGACCGTTGGCGCGCTACGACCGGGGGCCACGACGAGCGTCAGCCTGGACGTGAAGCCCGCCAACCAGTCGGGACAGCCGGTTTACACCCGCATCTACGGCAGCACATTCTTCAATGGCCAGCCGACAAACCAGCCGACCGACGCGCAGCGTGAAGACTACGCGAAGACCCAGATTCTCTCCCTGTTGGTAGCTGGAGGAAGCTTCAACGGCATCTCCCTCACGAGCACGCCCATGATCGTCGCCTGGACGCATCAGCCCTTCCAGGATGTGACCGTCAATGGCAGTCATCCGCGATCCACAAGCGAATCTGCCGTGGCCCTGTCGCTGCCGCTGGACGAGATTGGTACGGGCTCGTTGCCAGCTGGCGTCGTGAGCGGCCGCATCGTGGATGTCGTGGGCGACTCACAGGGCCAGGGACCGCCGGGCATGCTGCTACTTCAGAGTGGCAGTGTGACCTATGAATTTTCGCCCTCGCTTGCCGCCGGCCGGCACCTTACCGGTGCCAGTCTGAACGCCTCTAATCCGTACGGCGGCAAGGTCTTCCCCGCCCCGGCACCTGGCACGAGACTGACAGCACTCCAAAGCGAAGCGTGGGACTGGTCGCGATCCGCGTGGATAGACGTTCCCTACCAGGACAACGGCGTGACGACGCTACCGGACAGCGCCGTCGACCCGCAGACCGGCCTGGTCCGCCTGCGGCTGAGCACGACGAGCGGCTTCGCCGCCGGCGCCATCACGCTCTCGGGGACGGTCCAGTGATCGCGGTCGAGCAGCTCACCAAGATCTACGGCCGGCGGACCGCTCTGGACGCCGTCTCATTCGAGGTACCCCGAGGAGAGATCTTCGGCTTTGTCGGACCGAACGGCGCCGGGAAGACGACGACACTCCGTATCCTGGCGGCCCTGATGGAGCCAACCACGGGACGCGCGTTCGTCGACGGGGCCGACGTGACCATGCAGCCGGATCGCGTGCACGAGCGCCTCGGTTACATGCCGGACTTCTTCGGTGTCTACGACCAGCTCACCTCGGCGGAGTACCTGGATTTCTACGCCGCCTGCTACCGGCAGCCCAGGGCGCGGCGCAAGAAGATCACCGATGACCTGCTCGAGCTGGTCGGACTATCGGATCGGCGTGACCAGGCCGTTGACACACTGTCGCGCGGGCTCAAGCAGCGGCTCTGCCTGGCACGGGCCCTCGTCCACGACCCGGCCGTGTTGCTCCTTGACGAGCCCGCCTCGGGACTGGATCCGCGCGCCCGCGTCGAGATGCGCGAGATTTTGAAAGAGCTTCAGAAAATGGGGAAGACGATCGTGATCTCGAGCCATATCCTCCCCGAACTGACGGAGCTGTGCACCATGGTCGGCATCATCGATCAGGGTCGAATGCGGGCCACCGGCCCGGTTCTGGACGTCATCCGGCAGCTGACCAGCGGGCGGCGGCTGCGTATCACCATCCTCGGGCAACGCGAAGAGGCGGTGGCGGTGCTCAAGCCGTTGCCGATGATCCACGCGCTCAGCGCGCTCAACGGCGCGATCGAGGCCGAGTACGAAGGCGACGATGCCACGGCGGCTGCCATTTTGCAGGCCCTGACGGCCGCCGGGATAAAGGTGTCCGGTTTCAGCCAGCTCGAAGGCGGCCTCGAGGACGCGTTCATGCGAGCCACGGAGGACGCGCCATGAACCCGATCGCCGTCGCACTCTGGAATCCGATCGTCGCCAAGGAGTATCGCTCCCGGATGCGCACCTGGCGCTCACCGGTCGCCATGACGGTCTACATCTTGCTGCTGGGTGGCCTGGGCTGGGCGATCTTTTCGTCGATGACGTTTAGCGCGCGCAACTCCTTCAACACGGGCCAGGCGGCGAACTACGGCCAGGGCCTCTTTCTCTATCTCGTCCTTTTCCAGATGGTGCTGCTCGCCTTTATCACGCCGGCACTGACGGCCGGCGCCATCAGCAGTGAACGCGAGCGGCAGACGATCGACCTGTTGTTTGTGACCAAGCTGCCGTCGTTTTCGATACTGTGGGGGAAGCTCCTGGCATCGATGTCATTCGTGCTCTTGCTCCTGTTACTGTCGGTGCCGATCTTCAGCCTGGTATTTCTGTTCGGTGGGATCGAACTGGACCAGCTCGCCGCGGCCTTCCTGGTGACGGCGGTCAGCGCCCTGACGCTCGGCATCATCGGCATCGCCTGCTCGACGGCCTTCCGCCGCACGCTGCCGGCGACTGTCAGCGCCTATGGGGCGGCCTTCATCCTGCTGGCCGGCAGCCTGCTGTTCGGTCTGCTGTTTCCAACCGACATCGACCCCAACGCTACGACCGCACCGGCTCCCCCGGCGGTGACTTACCTGAGCCCGATTCTTCCCCTCCTCACCATCGGCACGAACGGGCCCATCAATAACTTCGGCGTCCGCAACGGCAACAACAACATCTATCCGACCGGTGGGACTGGAATGGCGTGCTCGACTACACCCGCCGGGGTCCAGAGCTGCTACCCGATCGGCCCCGGCAAAGGCATCGTCGGAGGGCCGTCGAACCCCGTGCAGGCGCGCGGGACGACCATTCCGAGCGGGCTCTTCAGCGGCTGGCAATACTGGCAGGCGACAGTGACGATGCAGCTCGCGCTCTCTTTGATAGCGTTGATCGTGGGCGCCATCCTGCTTTCACCCATACGGCGCCTGCCCTGGCGGAGGCGCACCGCGGCGCCGGTAACGACGTGAGCTCTCTCGATGCGATCATTCGCGAGCTCGGCCGCGCCGCCGCGCGCGCTCGCGGCGCGCGCTACGCCGTCCACGCGCTGGTGGCGGCGCTCGCCTGGATCGCCCTGATGCTGGTCATCGCCCGGCTTACCCCCTTTGAAGGGCGCGCGCTGGCGGCTGCCGTCGGCATCCCGATCGTGTTCGTCATCGCGCTCGGCGCGTGG
>VBFF01000075.1:11024-11319 GCA_005889285.1 Chloroflexota bacterium | reverse complement strand
GGAACAACTCACAGGCTGCCGCCAGTTGGAACTCGATGACGTGAGGCGAGCCGCGTTGCGCGTAAGAGTTGTAGGGGTCCATTCCCGATCCCATGACGAGCTCGCCCTTGTGCGCCTGGCTGACGTAGACGTGGACGGCGTTCGACATGACGACGCAATGCAGGACCGGCTCAAGCAGTTCCGACACCAACGCCTGGAGCGGATGGCTCTGGATCGGGAGGTCGAGTCCAGCCATCGAGGCAAGCACTGTGCTGTGTCCGGCGGCGCAGAGCGCAACCTTGCCCGCGGCGATCGA
>VBFF01000075.1:0-10708 GCA_005889285.1 Chloroflexota bacterium | reverse complement strand
TCCTCCGAAAGGTGCTCCCAGAGCTTGAGCGAGTGCTCGTAGATCGCGGCGCTCTCGTCCCACAGGTAGTTCGAGCGAATGACAGTGGTGTTGCGCGCCATGTTGCCGCCCGCCAACCAGCCGCGCTCGAGCACGGCCACGTTCGTGATGCCGTGATTCTTCGCAAGGTAGTACGCGGTTGCCAGGCCGTGGCCTCCGGCGCCGACGATGACGACGTCGTAGGACCGCTTTGGCTCCGGGTTGCGCCAGAGGTGGTCGGGGTGCGGGTGGGGCTCGCGCATCATGCTGGCCCCTATATATAAAGGATGGAGCAGCCTGATTCCGAATGGTGGCGGAGCTGGTTCGGGCCTGGATACCTCGCCCTATACGACCAGTTCCTGGCGGAACGGACACCGGTCGAGATCGATCAGCTCGAAGCCTTGCTCGCACTGCGGCCGCCCCAACGCATCCTCGATCTGCCATGCGGCCAGGGCCGGCACGCGATCGAGCTGGCCCGCCGCGGCTATGACGTCACCGGCGCCGACCTGTCGCCCTACCTCCTCAGCGTGGCCGAGGAACGCGGGCGGGCGAGTGGCGTCCGGGTTCGATGGCTATCGGCAGACATGCGCCGGCCGATTGCGGGCGAGACGTTCGATGTCGTCCTGAACCTGTTCACGAGCCTGGGCTACTTCGCCGATGAGGCGGACGACCAGAAGGTGGTCCGCGCCGCGTGCGCCATGCTCGGTCCCGGCGGCCGCTTCGTTCTCGAGTTGCTGAATGGCGAGCGGGTCATGAACCACTTCCAGGAGCGAGAGTGGTTCACGGTCGGGCAGGCCGCGGTTGTGGAGCGGCGCTCCCTCGATCGCCGCGCGCGGCGGATGGTCGTCGAACGAACGGTGACCAGGCCGAAAGAGGAGGACGTGAGTCTCCATGCCCTCCGCCTCTATGCCGGACGCGACGTCGACGAGATGCTGCGGGCCGCCGGATTCGGGCGGGTCGATCTCTACGGCGACTGGAGCGGCGAGCCCCTCACGCCCGAGAGCCTTCGGGTGCTCGCGGTCGCTACCATGCCGCCATGAAGCTCCTGCTCGAGATCGTGATTTCCGCCTTGCTGCACCCGCTTGCCTACCTGCTCGCGCTCATCAACATCCTGGGTCGAAGTGACCTCAACGGCGGCCAGAAATTGCTGTGGGCGATTGTCTGCATCGTTTGGGGGATTGGTCCGATCCTCTACGTCCTGATCGGCGGCGGCGGCCTCTGGTAGCTCGATCACACGGTCGCGAGCAGCACGTTCGTCGCGCCCGCGAGCTCGATTGGTCCGGAGCCGAGCTCTGCCTCGATTGCTCGGACGCTGCGCGCCAGGAGTGCGGCCCGTTCATCTGCCGAGACGGCATCGAGGCGGATGGCCATCGACCACCACCCAGAAGCCATGTCGATGTAGTGCTGCGGGCTTCGCCAGGTGGTTGACTCCTCGAAGCGCACCACGCGTGCTTCGCGGAAGCCGGCCTGCCTCGCGATCGCTGCGAAGGCCTCCGGATCCTCGACCGTCCGGCGAGTGATGAACTGATCGCGGGCTCTGGGTGCCGGTGGCAGCGAACCGCCAACCGCTCCTTCGAGGATGGCCTGCGCCTTACTCGGCAGAGTGGGATCGACGGGCACGCTCGCCGCCATCCGCGCGCCGGGCTTGATGACCCGCCTCGCTTCCGTCAATGCCCGAAGAAGGTCGGGGACGAACTGCAGCCCATGTCCGCAGACGGCGGCATCGAACACGGCATCCGGAAAGCCAAGCTTTTCCATGTCCATCAGCTCGAAGCGCACCGGAAGGCCGGGTGCGGCGTCTCGACGAGCCAGTTCGATCATGCCCGGTGCCAGGTCGATCCCGACCACCTCGCCATCGGGCGACACGTCGCGCGCGAGGCGGTAGCTCAGCGTCCCAGGCCCACAGGCGAGGTCGAGGATGCGCTTGCCCGGCCTGGGATCGACCCACTCGATGACGGCGGCCCTCGTCGAGACGCGCCTTGTAGGCGGCGGCGTGCCGGCTGAAAGTGCCCGGGTAGAGGTCTTTGGCGGCTGGCTCGTCCAAAAGAAAAAGGCGGGAGCCAGGCTCCCGCCCTTCAGCATAGTCAGCCGTTAGTCCGTGTCGCGCTCGTCCTTGGTGCAGGGCGCCGGAGTCGTCTGGATGATCGTGATCTGGATCGTCTCCGTGATCGTGATCATCACGGTCTGGCAGGTCACAGTGATGGTGCCCGCCGAGTGACCATCGCCCAGGACGATGATCGCAATCGTGTTGAACTCGGCGAGTTCGTTCTCTTCGTCTTGCGGCGTGACGAAGGTCAGGTGCGCGAAGCGATCCTCGTCGGCCTTGATGGCGGCGACGACCGGCGCCACGCTGCCGTGGATCTGCGACTTCGCGGTCGTCAGTTGCGGCTGGACCTTGGCGGCCACTTTCGAGGTGGTCACGGCCTGCGTCACCTGGGTGGTGCAGCCGGCTTCGGCGGTGTTGAGCTTGGCGATGACGGCATCGCCCGCCTTCTTGACGGCGCTTACCAGCACCACCTTCGAGTGCTCGTCCGCCGGTTGGACAACGGCGATGGTGTTGTGGTCGTCGTGCGAAACGATGATCAGGGTCGTGGGTACAGCCGCGACGGTCAGCACGCTCACCGCGGTGACCGTGATGATGCGTTCGCTGATCCACGTGGTCAGGATCGTGAACATTACGCTGCAGCCTCCTTGAGGATCGCGGTCCTCTAGCAGGATGAACGCACCATAAAAGGGGGCCATCGGCGCCCATTAGTGCCTGTTACGGGGTTGTGCTTAGCGGGGGCCTAAGTGCGACTCGGTTGTGGGCTGACCGCGACTTTTGAACTCGGAGTTTATGTTGACGCCTAAACTGGAGCGCGGCTATACTTCTGCCCAACAATGGAGTCCGGGCAGAGGGGGTGCAATCCAGTTGTCGGAGATCAAGGTCCGGGAGAACGAGACCTTCGAGAGCGCCCTACGTCGCTTCAATAAGAAGATCAAGCAGAACGGTGTTCTCTCCGAGGTTCGCCGGCGTGAGCACTACGAAAAGCCCAGCGTAAAGCGCAAGAAGAAGATCGCGGCGGCGCGTAAGCGGCGGGCTCGCACGACGTAATCGGCGCGCCCTGAGGGGAGCAGATCCCTGCTGAAAAGATGAGGCAGCGCAGCTCATCGGCGATCGAACAACTCCGGCGTCGCGGGCGGCTGTTCGCGCGCGACCTTCGGTTGGGGCACATTGGCGCCGGCAGGCGCTGGCCGCCCTATCTTCGGCCTGCCGCCATCACCCTGATCCTGGCGCTGGCGACGGCGTTGGTCGTCGCCCAGAACTTCCTGCCCAACCGGCTCAACCTGCGGGCGGGAGAAGTCTCGAGCCAGGACGTCGTCTCGCAGCGCTCGGTCCGGTACGAGAGCCAGACTCGGCGCGACGAAGCGCGGGCCGCCGCCGCCACGCAGGTGCCGGACCAGTTCGACGGCTCGGTCAGCATCCAGCAACGGCAGGCGATCGACTCGCTGGCGACCAAGGTCGCCGACCTCCGCCGCTCGTCGAGCTCGGGGCCTGATCGTTCAGCCCAGCTGAGTCTGCTGGAGCCGCAGCTCAGCGATGCCCAGCGCCAGTACCTTCTGCAGGCCGACGAGGGCTCGGTGGCGACGGTCTTCAAGAGTGCCGGCGACATCCTGCAGCAGCTCGAGAGCAATGGCATCAAGGCCGACACCCTCAAGAGTGCCTCGGATACGGCGCAGACGCGGGCCGCGGCGCTCAAACTGGACGCGACGGGCGCCTCTGTGGTGGCGACCCTGGTCCGGGCCAACTTAAAGGTCAATTACCTGCAGGCGGAGACCGTGCTCAAGCGACAGCAGGCGAGCGACGCGGTTCCCGCCGTCTTTGTGACTGTCGCCCAGGGACAGACGATCATCCGCTACGGCGACCTGGTGACCCCCTTCCAGCTCGAGGAAGCCCAGGCCGTCGGCCTGCTGGCGCCCAAGGCCGACTGGGCGCGCATCCTTGCCGTCCTCATGCTGGTCCTCATCCTCTTCATCGTCGCCCTCGGCTACCTGGGCCAGTTCCGGCCCGCGATCCTTCGCGATCCGCGACAACTGGCCACCCTCGGTGGGTTGATGCTGGTCCTGCTGCTGGTGGCCAAGCTGGTCGTTCCCATCAACCCCAACACGCAGTACCTGGTGCCGATGGCGGCCGTGCCGCTCCTGGTCGCGGCGTTGATGGACACCGGCCTGGGCATCATCGTCGCTTGCCGTGGGTTTGCTGACCGGCATCGTCGCCGACAACGTGCTGCCGCTTACGCTCGTTGGCTTCCTGGGGGGAGCGATCGGCTCGATCTACGTCCACCGGCTCGAGCGCCTCGGCCAGTGGGTCACCGCCGGCATCCTCGTCGCCGGCGCCCAGTTCGTGACACTCGTCTCGCTCTCACTGATCGAGCGCCACCAGTCACTCGACGAAATACTGACCATTGGTGTGCTCGCCCTGATCAACGGCCTGCTTTCCGCCCTGATCGCGGCCGGTCTTCTCACCTGGCTGGGCGAAATCACCCACGTCGTGACCCCGATGAAACTCCTGGAACTGATGACGCCGAACAACCCCCTCCTGAAGCGCCTGATGGTGAGCGCACCGGGGACGTACAACCATTCCATCGTGGCCGCCAACCTGGCGGAGGCCGCGGCCGAGGCGGTCGGCGCCAATCCGGTGCTGGCGAGGGTCGGCTGTTACTTCCACGACATCGGCAAGATCCGCCGGCCGCACTTCTTCGTCGAAAACCAGGCGGACATCGGCAACATCCACGAGAACCTGTCACCAACGACCAGCTCGGACATTTTGAATGCCCACGTCACCGAAGGCGTCGAGCTGCTCAAGCAGTATCACTTTCCGACCACGATCCGCGAGATCGTCCAGCAGCACCAGGGCACGACCGTCAAGCGTTACTTCTACCGGCAGGCGCTCGAGCAGGGCCTCGACGTGCGCGAAGATGATTTCCGCTATCCCGGCCCCCGACCCCGCTCGAAGGAGGCGGCCATCGTCATGATCGCCGACACGGTCGAGGCATCAGCCCGAACCCTCAAGGATCGGAGCACCGAGGGAATCCGGGACCACGTCCACCGCATGCTTCAGGGATTCGTCCGCGACGGCCAGCTCGACGAGTGCGATCTGTCCTTCCGCGACCTGCACCTGGTGGAGGAGGCGATGGCCAACATGGTCGTCAGCATCTACCACGCTCGCATCGAGTATCCGGCGGCGGTCGCCGAGACCGCCAGGGGAGGAGCCGCCGTCGATACGACGGGTGGGGGACACGACGGGACGCTGGATGCCGAGGACAAGACGATCCCCTTGCCTCGACCTGCGCCGAGGCCCCGTCCCAGCCCGTCCTGATTACGCGGACGTCGAGGCGAGCGCGATACCGAGCACGGTCAGCAAGATGAAGCCAGTCAGCAGTCCGACGACCCACACCCACCAGCGCGAGATCGCGTGGGAGAAGCGCATCGGCTCTGGCCGAGAGCGGCCGTTCAGCCAGTAGACCAGGGCGATGACGAAGACCGGGACGAGCGCCAGGTAAAAGAGCCGGCCGACCACATAGCCCGCTCGGTAGCTCGTGCTCGTGGTGTCAGCGGCGAGGTAAAGGTGCAATCTTCAAGCCCCCACTGCGATATTTACCATAGTGCTGCTTTCGGGCTCGGTGATCGTGCTTGCCTACGTCGCGGCGGCCGCCGTGATCATCCCCGCCATCTCGATGATCGGCTTTGGCAGGGTGCCGAAGTTCCTCCGTCGCGGTGGCGATCCCGGCAAGGCGCGCACGCGGATGGAAGGCACCGGCCTGCTCTTGATCGGCGCGTTCATCCTTGCCGACGCCCTGGCGGCGGACCTCGGCCGGCGGTCATCGGTCCCGCAGGACTGGATCCTGCTGGTCTGGGTGCTGCTGGCGGCCGGCTTGATCGGACTCCGCTATCTCGCCGGGCGCGGCGACACCAAGTCCCAGAAACCGACGGCGTAACCGGCGCGGCCCGGGTAGGATTGTGCCGTGCTCATCCAGATGAGCCGTTTGGGACCCGCGTCCATCGCCTCGGGAGTGGATCTGGATGGCTTGAAGGTGGTGCTCGAGACGGCGGCGCGCACCATGGACTTGCCCGCTAAGGCCGTCGCCGTCGTGACCCTCACGGGCGATGAGCGGCTGCGCGAGTACAACAATCGCTACCGCGGGCTCGACGAGCCAACGGACGTGCTTGCCTTCGCTGCTCGCGAGCAAGCGACCGACCAGCGCTTCCAATCGCCGCCGGGCACGGAAGACTGGCTGGGTGACATCATGATCTCCTTGCCGCGTGCGCGGCGGCAGGCGCGTGACGCCGGGCACCCCGTCAATGACGAAGTACGGCTGCTCGCGGTGCACGGCTTCCTGCACCTGTTGGGCTACGACCACGCCGAGCCGGCGGAGGAGGCGGCCATGACCGGGCTGACCAACCGCATCTTGGCCGCGGCGCCGTGACGCCGCGTTCCGACGCCGAGTTCGAAGCCGAACGGATCGGCAGCCCCAGCCGGGCGCGCCGGGTCGACGTGCGTCGAACGCTGTACAGCTTTCGCCACGCAGGGCGGGGCTTTACCTGGGCCCTCTCGTCGCAGGCGAACTTGCGCGTGCACCTGCTGATCGCGTTCGTCGTCCTGGTGGCGGCACTGTTCTTTCGCTTCACCGCCATCGAATTCGTCGGCCTGGTTCTGTGCTTCGCGGTCGTGATCGCGGCCGAACTGTTCAACACGGCGCTCGAAGTGCTGATCGACTATGCGTGGCCTGAGCACCACCCCATGATCGGTCGCGCGAAAGACGTCGCCGCAGCCGCCGTGCTGGTCGCCGCAGGCGCGGCGGCGCTGGTGGGCGCTCTTCTATTTGCGCGCCATGTCTTCCATCTCTCGTAGCTCGGCTGCGGACGTCGTGACGGCGGCCCTTGACGCACTCCGCGCGCGCGACTGGGATGGCTTTGCCCGCCGGCTTCACCCCGACGTCGTCCATCGAACACCCGGCGTGCCCGAGCCGATCCTTGGCCGGGAGGCCTTCGTCCTCCTGAGCCGCCAGGCGGTGGCGCGCACGCCGGACGTACGGTTTGAGGTCGAACGGCTGGTGACCGAAGGCGAGACCGTAGTCGTTATTGGCGAATGGACCTACACGGGCCTCACCGGGAAGGTCCGCCAGCCTTCGGTCAGCGTCGTCGACGTTCGCGACGGGCAGATCTGGCGCGACCTGGAGTACGTCGGCCTGGCGATCTAGCCGGCGGCGGCGCAGGCAAGATCACCGGCTGAGCGTTACAGCGTCGTGACAGGGCGCATCGCGGTAATCGATGACGAGGCGCCGAACCGCGCCTACCTGCAGACGCTCCTCGGAACCGCCGGCTTCGACGTGCAAGCGGCCGCCGGCGGGAACGAGGGCGTGGCTCTGGTCGAGAAAGAGCGCCCCGACCTGGTTCTCGTCGACCTGATGATGCCGGAGGTCGACGGCTTCATGGTCTGCGAGCGGATTCGCAAGGGGCCGGCCGGCGCCGACATCCAGATCGTCGTACTCTCGGTTCTCGACGAGCTCGATGGCAAGGTTCGGGCACTCGAGCTGGGGGCGGACGATTACCTGGTCAAGCCGGTCGAGTCGCGCGAACTGGTGACACGCCTCAAGGTGATGCTCGAGCGGGGTGCGCGACTGCGGCAAAGGGGAGCGCAGGCGCGCGGGCGGCTCACCGTGGTGGCCGGCGCCAAGGGCGGGATCGGCACCAGCACCGTAGCCATGAACCTGGCCGCCATGCACGCCGGTGGCAAAGGAGGAGAGGCCGTTGTGCTCGCCGACCTGGCGGTCCCGGTCGGCACCCTGGGCAGCATGCTCAATATCGAGGTTCCGGACCGCTGGGCCTGGGGCGAGGTCCTCAGCGACGGCGTGGCGAGTGCTCACCGCCTCTCGAACTACCTGATGCGCAACCCACAGGTGCCGCTCCGACTGCTGCCTGGCGTGCGCCGCGACTCTGCATACCGCGAAATCCCGTCGGTGGCGATCAGCAGCTTCGCCACCTCCGTGCGCGGGCTCGCGGAAACCATCGTCGTCGACCTCGGAAACCAGCCGTCGCTGTTTGCGCCGCCGCTGCTGCGCGAGGCCGACGTCATCCTGATCGTCGTCGAGCCGGAAATCATCGGCGTGGAGCTGACCCGACAATTCCTCGAGCGGCTGCGCGAGACCGGCATACTGAGTCACCGCATCCGGCTGGTCATCTCGAATGCCCACGGCAGCCTGCAGCTGAGCCGGACCGAGGTAGCCGCCGCCCTGAAGATGGAAGTGGCGGCGATGATCCTTTACCAGCGTGACGAGTTTTCCGCGGCCAGCAAGCGGCGAATGCCGATCGTCATCCATCACGCGCAAGCCCAGGCCACGGCGCAATTCACCGAGCTGATGCAGGCCCTGGCCGCCGTCTGAGCTCTGCCGCGCGCAAGTAAACTGAACACCATCGCCACTCCGACTGCCGTCGAGCCGCGCCGTCGCGCGGTCGTGCAGGTTTCCGCGCTCCAGTACCCCGAGTTCCGCCGCTATTTCATCGGGCAGGCGGTGTCGCTGGTCGGCACCTGGATGCAATCGGTGGCCGGCGCCTGGCTCGTCCTCCAGCTTTCGCATAACTCGGCCCTGGCGCTCGCGCTCTTCGGCGCCTTCAGTTATGGCCCGGTCCTGATCTTTGGCCTATATGCGGGCACCGTCGTCGATCGCTATGCCCATCGGGACGTACTGTTGCTCACGCAGCTCGTTTCGCTGGTCGGCGCCGCGGTGTATGCGGCGCTCACGGCCACGCACGTCATCACCTTGCCGATGGTCCTGGTGCTGGCCGCCGTTTTAGGCTTGAACCAGGCGCTCTACTTCCCCGCCCGCCAGGCGACGGTTCTCGAGATGGTCGGTCGGGGCGAATTGGTCAGTGCCGTGGCGCTGAACTCGATCGCCTTCAATCTCGCCCGCATCGCTGGCCCGGCACTGGGTGGCGTCGTGATCGCGACACTTGGCGTCGCCGCCTGTTTCTGGATCCAGCACTGCTGACCATCCGCCGCCGCCCGCTGACCGCGGGGCCTCCACAGACCGCCGTGCAGCTGATTGCCGAGGCATTGCGCTACGTCGCGCGAACCCCCGCGCTCGCCGGCCTCTTTGCGCTGCTGTTCGTCGCCGGCACGTTCGGCGCGAACTTCAACCTGGTACTGCCCTTGTTTACCCGCATCGTCCTTCACGCCAACGCGGATACGCTCGGATACCTGTTTGCGGCACAGGGGATCGGGTCACTGGTTGGCGCGCTGACCATGACCTTTGCCGGTGCCTTCCTGCTCGAGCCGCGCCGCATCGTGATGGGCGCGCTGCTCTTCGCCGGCATGGAGCTGCTCTTCGTGGTCGTCCCCGACTTCACCCAGGCGATCCTATTGCTGCTGGTGATCGGATGGTCGTTCGCCGTCTACTCGATCGGGACCAATACGTTCGTGCAGGTGCGGGCTCCCGATCGGATGCAGGGTCGCATGGTGAGCCTCTACTCGATGCTATTCATCGGGGTGACGCCGATCGGCAACGTCTTCGCCGCGATCGTCGCCGATTTCCTGGGCCCGGCTGCCGCGGTCTGGCTTGGCGGAGCACTGACGGCGTTGGCCGGCCTCGCCGTGCTCGCCTTCTTCCTCACGAGACGCGATTGAAATCGGTCATGGCGCGCTCGAGACCGTGCTCAATCGTGACCAGGACAGCGTCCGCGGCGCGCGAGACGATGTCGGGAACCTGGGCTTGCTCGGCGGCCGCAAAGGGGCTCAGCACGTAGTCGACGCCGTTGCCGGGAGGACGGCCGATCCCCAGCCGGAACCGGATGAAGTCCTTGCTGCCGAAAGAGGCGATCAGCGAGTCCAACCCGTGATTGCCGGCGGAGCTGCCGCCCTTACGGATGCGCAGCCGGCCAAAGGGGAGGTCGAGCTCGTCATGGATGACCAGGGTCCGCTCGAGGGGCACTCCGTACTTTGCCCGCAGGGCCTTGGCCGCCACCCCGGAGAGATTCATCATGGTCTGCGGCTTGGCGAGCACTAGCTCGCGGTCACCAATCCGGACCCTACCCGTCAGGGATTTCGCCGCCCGGTCGGTTACACGGGCGCTATGGCGGCGAGCCAGTTCGTCGACCACCAAAAAGCCCATGTTGTGCCGGGACCGCTCGTATTCCCGGCCGGGATTGCCCAGGCCGATCACGAGCCAGCGGTCCGAGGGCGACGGCAGGGCCGGTTTGCGACGGAACATCGCCCCGTAGCGTAAAGCACGCAAAAGGTGGCCCTGCCGCGGCGTTGCACTCTCGCCAGCCGTGGGTTTCCTCCAGCGTCACGTCAACGCTCGGTCGATTCGCGCCCTCGTTTGGGTCGCAGGCCTGGCCGCGCTGCTCACCGCCACTGGTGGCTGGGTGCTGCCGGCCCAGCCCTACCCGGCGCCCTGGGCCTGGATCAGCTTCATGGGCATGTGCATCGTGGACGACTTCCTGCTCGGCTCGAAGGAGGACGCCCGCTGGAGCGAACTACCCAAGATCACGCTGCTCGCCGCCATCATCGTGTTTCGGCGTCATCCTGAAGTCACCCTGCTCGTGGCGGTGGTGGCCGCACCGCTCGGCAGCCTGCTGAAGGGCCAGTCGTGGTCGACGCAGTTAACGGCCACCGCGCAGTGGACCCTCGCGGCCGTCATCGGGGCGTTCA
>VBFF01000037.1 GCA_005889285.1 Chloroflexota bacterium | reverse complement strand
CGACCGGCCGCATCTCCGCCGAGACCCGCGCCATCAGGTCAACATCGAGCACGTGACGCCAGAGGGCAACGTAGGCGTCGCCCGTTGCCGCGACCAGCATCTCGAGTCGCAGCGTGCCGTTCGGGCCTGACGCGTCCCAGTCCATCTTGATCCGATAAATGGCGAAACCCGATGGATTGTCGCCAGCCTGGTAGAGGACGCGATAGTGGGGGCTCGCGCCTTCCCGGTGAAGCTCGAGGTCGGTCAGCTGGTTGCGCAGCCAGCGCTCGTCGAGCGCGAGCATACCGGGCTGGTTGCGTCGGGCCAGCTCCCACACACGAGTGAACTGGCGGACGCCGGTTGGCACGTCGACCATCGAGAGACGTCCGGTGCCGGTCGCTGCCTTAGCAAAGGCGGCGTGCGAGCGCTCGATCTCGACCGCGGCCTGATAGGTTCCCAGTCCGTACCCGAATCGGCCATAGATCGGCGCTTCTGAGGCATACAGCGCTGCCAGCCGCTCGCCGCGCTCGTGCATGTCATCGAGCTGGCGCCGCATCATGGCCGTCAGCAAGCCGCGCCGGCGATGGGTGGTGAGCACACTGACGCGGGTCACGCCGCCGCAGGGCAAGGTGCCACCCGGCACTGTCATCTCATAGGTGAAGATGCCGGCGGTCGCGACTATCTCCTTGCCATCGAAAAATGCCAGGGTGCGGTCGAACTCGGTGATCTCCTTCGAGGTCGCCAGCTCTTCATCGGTCGGGAGCGACGCACCAAAGGCGCGCCGCATCAATGTCGAATAGGCTCGCTGCTCCTCCTCGTGGATCGGCCGGAGCTCGAGCCCCTGGGGCGTGCCTATCGCTGAACCAGGGCCAGCGCCCGGCAGGGGCTGCCCGACCCTTTGACCAGCTTCAGGGGCGCGACCACCAGAACCGCGCCCGTTGGTGGCAGCGTCGACAGGTTGGCGAGCTGGGTCAGTCCATATTTGTTGGCGCCCAGCAGAAACCGGTGGCAGGGGAAAGGTGGGTTGAAGGAGTGCGCCGCGCCCGCGTCAGTGCCGACCGTCTCCACGCCGACGCCGTTAAAGGGGCTCTCGCTCGCCAGCCATTGGGCAAGCTCGATGTCGATGCCTGGTGTATGCGGTCCGGTCTCGTTCGCATTCAGGAAGGCTTTCTGGTCATTGGCCCGCGCGTCCCAGCCAGTGCGATAGAGCAACCAGGAGCCCTTGGGGGACGGCCCGTGCTCTCGCTCGAAGGCGCGGATGTCATTCAGGGTCAGGAGGTAATCCGGATTGGCCTGCGCCTCCTTCGACTTGTCGATGACGACCGCGGGGCCGATCAGCCGCCTGACCGGAACCTGCGAGACATCGTCCTTGTCCTTACCGGTGACCCAGTGGATGGGGGCGTCGAAGTGGGTGCCGGCATGTTCGCCGCCTTCGAACCAGTTCCAGTACCAGGCCGGGCCTTTCTCGTCGTAGCGGCTGATCTCGTGCGTCTTCCAGTTCGGCGTGTTGGCGAAAGGCGGTGGAAGCTGGATCATCGGCGTGCGCTCCGACAGCGGTTGGGTCAGGTCGATGACGTCAATGGAACCGGAGGTCAGGCCCTCGACGAAGGACGCCAGGCTATCGATGCGCGTACTCAATTCACTCCTCCCTTTGTTTGCAGCGCCCGCGGAAACTCGAAGCGGTTCTCGAGCATGTGGACGTCGATCAAGAAGCTTTTCGGCATCTCGGCATCGACCTTGGCGACGATACAGCTCAGCTGGTCGCCGTCGATGGCGTCGAGTGCCGCCTCTTCGAAATCCCCCAGCTCGCGCACCATCTGCGCCCGGGGAAACCCGGCTGCCCTGGCGATCCCGGCAAGGTCAGTTCCGGTGGCGGTCGCGGTCGTGAACCACTTGTAGCCACCCGGGGCGCCGCCGCCGACGGAAAGGAGGGTTTCGTTGTCGAAGATGAGGTGGACCAGGTTGTTCGGCCGCGAGCGCGCCAGCGTCGTCAGCCCACCGAGGTTCATCAAGACCGAGCCATCGCCGTCGATCACCACGACTTTGCGCTTCGGCTGCGCGAGCGCGATGCCGAGGCCGACCGAGGAGGCGAGGCCCATGGCGTGCTCGAGGTAGAAGAAGTTGGCGCGGTGCCCGAGGGAGTAGAGCTCGGCGGCGACCGCGCCCATGATGGTGACGACGGCGCAGCCTTCGAGCCGCGGGTAGATGGCCTTCAGGCAATCGAGGCGTTTCAATTCGGCTCCTCCCACATCAGGTCGCGTTGGAGCAGCAGGGCTACGGGGGAGAGCGAGGCCTGGGCGAGCGTCATGGCGTGGGCGATCTTCGCCTCCACCTCGTCGGGTCGCCGCAGGTCGTCGTGCGCAATGTGCAAGGCATCGAGCACCGGCCGGGTGTACTTGCCGCCTTCCGTCTGCCAGGGATCCTTCTCGCCGAAGCTGCCACGATCCGTGATCAGCATCAGGAGCGGGATCTTGTAGAGGAGCGAGATCCCGACGATACCGTTGATCGCCTGCAGGAAGCCGTGGTTCTGCAGCAACATCGCCGACCTGGCCCCCGCGAAATGGGCCCCGGCGGAAACCCCGACCCCTTCTTCCTCCTTGGCGAGCCGGACCAGCGTCATCGCCGGGTCCTCATCGGCCATCCGGACCAGGTGCACCAGCCAGGTCTCCGGAAGCGCGCTCAGCAGCGTGATGCCGACGCCCTTCATGGCGTCGTAGACCACCTGCGAATTGGCCACCGATACCGGCAAGGTTCCCTCCCTCGTCTGAACTGAGGCCGATTCTACGCATACAATGGGGCCCAGTGCAGGTCCTGGGCAGCATCCTGGAGGCCGTCGGGCACACGCCGCTGGTGCGGCTCCAGCGCATCACCGCCGGGCTCCGTCCCACCATCCTGGCGAAGGTGGAGACGCTCAACCCCGGCGGCAGCGTCAAGGATCGGATCGGGCTCCGGATGATCGAGGATGCCGAACGCCGCGGTCTGCTGAAGCCGGGCGGCACCATCGTCGAACCGACTTCCGGCAATACCGGTCACGCGCTGGCCATCGCGGCGGCACTGAAGGGTTACCGGATGATCTTCGTGATGGCGGATAAGCAGTCGCCGGAGAAGATTGCCCTCTTCCGGGCGTACGGCGCCGAAGTGGTGGTCTGTCCGACCGCTGTTCCGCGCGAGTCGCCCGAAAGCTACTACTCGGTCGCGGAACGGCTGAGCCACGAGATTCCGGGCGCCTTCCAGCCGAACCAGTACTTCAACCAGGCCAACCCGCAGGCGCACTATGAAACGACCGGTCCGGAAATCTGGGAGCAGACGGACGGTAAGGTCGACGTGGTGGTCGGCGGCCTGGGAACCGGCGGCACCATCACGGGTGTGGCCCGCTTCCTCAAGGAAAAGAAGCCGGCGGTGATGATCGTCGGCGCCGACCCGGAAGGCTCCCTCTATTCGGGCGACACCATCAAGCCCTACAAGGTGGAGGGGATCGGCGAGGACTTCATCCCCGGCACCATCGACCTGAAACTGATCGACCGCATCATCCAGGTCAACGACCGCGATTCCTTTCTCACGGCCCGGCGCATCACGCGCGAAGAGGGGATCCTGGTGGGTGGCTCGTCGGGGACCGCCATGAAGGCGGCGATGGAGGTGGCGCGCGGCCTCGACGAGAAGACGGTGATGGTCGTCATCCTGCCCGACACGGGTCGCAACAACCTCAGCAAGATCTACAACGACGAGTGGATGCGCCAGAACGGTTTCTTCGAACGCTTCCCGCGCCAGATGGTGCACGACGTCGTCGCCGTGCGCGAGCGCGAGATGCCGGAATTGATCACGGTTTCGTCCAAAGAGAAGGTGGGTCGTGCCATCGACCTGCTCCAGGAATACGGGATCTCACAGATGCCGGTCACCGAAGACGGCAGTGGCGCGGGCAAGCTGGTGGGAAGCATTCAGGAGCGCACGCTACTCGATCGCGTCTATCGCGATCCCGGCTTGATCGAGACCACCGTGGGCGCCGCGATGGACGGGCCGTTTCCGACGATCGCCGCCGGAGCCCACGTCGACGAGGCCTTCAATGCGCTGCTCGGAGGTGCGACCGCCCTGGTCGTGATGGAGGCCGAGCGGCCGGTCGGGATCATCACCCGTGTCGATTTGCTCGAGTTCATGGCGCACACCCGCGCCTCCCGGTGAGCGCCGAAGGCACGCCCGGGTTTGCGACCCGGGCGATCCACGCGGGCCAGGCGCCCGACCCGGCGACGGGGGCGGTCGTGGTGCCCATCTACCAGACTTCGACCTTTGCCCAGGACGCGCTCGGCAAGCATCGCGGCTACGAGTACTCGCGGACCGGGAATCCGACGCGCGCCGCCCTTGAGCAGTGCATCGCCGCCCTGGAAGGCGGCGCCCACGGGCTGGCGTTCGCCTCCGGCATGGCGGCGGAGGCCACGGTCATGCAGCTGCTCAAGCCGGGCGACCACACGCTCGCGGTCGACGATCTCTATGGAGGCAGCTACCGGCTGTTCCGCCGCGTGCTGGAACCGATGGGGCTCACCTTTTCCTTCGTCGACGGCTCCGACCTCGCCGCGGTCGAGAAGGCAATGACCGGTCGCACGCGAATGGTTTGGATTGAATCGCCGACCAACCCGCTCCTCAAGCTGGTCGACATTAATGCGGTCAGCAAGCTGGCGCACGCCCGGCAGGCGCTCCTCGTGGCCGACAACACCTTCATGAGCCCGTACTTCCAGCGACCCTTGTCGCTGGGCGCCGACATCGTGGTGCACAGCGCGACCAAGTACCTTGGCGGCCACAGCGACGTGATCGGGGGCACGCTGGTCGTCAACCGGGACGACCTTTTCGAGCGGTTGGCCTTCCTGCAAAACGCGGTCGGCGGCGTGCCGGGACCGATGGATGCCTGGTTGGTGTTGCGCGGCCTCAAGACGCTCGCCATCCGGATGCGCGAGCATGACCGCAATGCGCGGCTGGTGGCCGCGTTCCTCAGCGAACATCCCAAGGTGGCGCGCGTCTTCTATCCGGGCTTGCCCAAGAATCCCCAGCGCGAGCTCGCCCAACGCCAGATGTCCGGCTTTGGCGGCATGATCTCCTTCGAGGTCAAGGGCGGGCTCGAGCCCGCGCGCCGCGTCGTCGAGCGGACCCAGCTATTCACGCTCGCGGAGAGCCTCGGCGGGGTGGAGTCATTGATCGAGCTACCGGCGGTGATGACGCACGCCTCCATCCCGGCCGAAACGCGGCGAGCACACGGAGTGGCCGATGGCCTGGTTCGCATCTCGGTCGGCATCGAGGACGTGGCCGATCTGATCTCAGACCTTGACCGAGCACTGGCGCAGGCGTGAAGCTCAACCATAAGGAGGTGAGCATTGAAAGTCGACATTAATTTCGCGAACATCCTGGTGGCCATCGTCCTGCTGTTGCTGGGCCTCGCCGTCTTCACCCGTCACCGGCTTGCGTCCTACATCGTCGGCGGATTCCTCACGGTGCTGGCCGCGGTCAGTATCCTGGCGTTTCTCAAGATCATCAACTTCTCCTCGGGCCCGATCGTCATTGGTTAGGGAGCCGGCACCTCCGGGTGAGCCGGAGCCGGTTCCCGGCACGAAGCCGCCACCGCCGCCACCAACCCCGGAACGGCCGCCACCGGTTCCCAAGCCGATCCGTCGTCACGCGCTCGTCACGCCTCGATAGCTTCACCCGTCAGAACCACGGGTAGACTCGAAGCGTGGACGTCCTCAAGATCACGCCGCGTGGCTACTGCCACGGCGTCGTCGAAGCGATCCGCGCCGCCAAGCAGACCGCCAAGGCCCGCCCCGGCGAGAAGGTCCGGATGCTCGGCTACCTCGTCCACAACACGCATGTGACCGACGAGCTGCAGGAAAACGGCATCGAGCTGGTCGACAGCGACAACCGGCTCGAGGGCCTGGACACGATCGACGGCGGGACCGTGATCTTCACCGCGCACGGCGTCTCGCCGGCGGTCAAGGCCAAGGCCGCTGCGCGCGGTCTCAACATGGTGGACGCAACCTGCTCCGACGTCGTCGTCACTCATGATCTCGTCAAAGACCTGGTCGAGCGTGGCTACGACGTCGTCTACATCGGTCGCCGCGGCCACCCCGAGCCTGAAGGCGTGATCGGCGAGGCACCCGGCAAAGTTCACCTGGTGCAGGACCCGCAGGACGTCGACGCGCTCGACATCACGAATGCAAAGATTGCCGTCACCTGCCAAACGACGCTGAGCATCTGGGACACGGCATCCATGATCAAACGGGTGCGCGACAAGTACCCGCAGTCGGAGGCTTACAACGAGATCTGCCGGGCGACGCAGGATCGTCAGGAGGCGGCTGTGGAGGCGGCCAAGGAGTGCGACGTCGTCATCGTCGTCGGCAGCGAGCGCAGCTCGAACTCCAAGCGCTTGGTGCAGGTCGTCAAGGAGTTGGCGCACAAGCCGGCCTACCTGGTGGATACCGCGAAAGACATCAGGCCCGAGTGGCTGGAGGGGAAGACGCGCGTGGGCGTTACCTCCGGCGCCTCGACGCCGACCCAGCTGACCCGTCAGGTCATCGAGTACCTGGAAGCTGTTTAGCCAAGCGCGCTAGACTCGGCGCGTCTTTGACGTTCTTCTTTCAGTACCTCAAGGGGGACCTTCATGCGCCTCTACCCCGATGTCTATGGTCGCCGCTTCGCCTGGATGCTTGCCGACCTCATCATGGTGGCCTGGATCTACCTGTGCCTTCGCGCGGGGCTGTGGGTCAATAACCTCGTTCTCCAGCTCGACGCCCTTGCCCAGGGCGTGATCAACGCCGGCAAGACATTCGACAGCTGGATCCTGTCCTTCGAGCAGGGGATCCCGAACAGCGTGCCGTATCTCTCCGACTTCCTCCACCGGACGGCCGACGCGCTCAAGGTACACTCCGGCGACTCGCTCATCTCGGCGGGGCAGGCCGGCTCGCGCGGGATCCACTTGTTGGCCCTCATCCTGGCCATCATCGTCACGAGTGTCCCCCTCGTCTTCGCCCTCGCCATCTTCCTGCCTCGGCGTCTGCGACTGATCGCGGACATGCGCGGCATTCACGTGACGGTACGCCGGGCCCTCGCCCAGCCTGAACTGACCCCCCAGATCCTGGAGATCCTGGCCGGCCGGGCCATCTATACCCTGCCCTACAACCAGCTGCTGGCCTACTCGCACAACCCGGCCGAGGACTGGTATCTGCGCCGGTTCGAGCCCCTGGCCCGGGCCGAGCTGGAACGCCATGGCCTCACGGTCGAGCGCTATTTTGGACCCCGGCGGGCCCTTTCAGCCTGAGTTCGATCTCGCAAGAAAGTCGAGCGGCTACAGGTTGCTCTGGAGGGCCGCCCCAGCCGGCGGTCTTCTTGCCTAATGGCCATTCAGCCACCGCCTCAAGCCACCACCCCGCAGTTCTTCCCGATCGCCCCGGCGCGCACCGAAGATTCTGGACTCCCGGTGGCGCGCCTGGCCGACCTCCTCCTCAAGCACATCTATTTCAAATCGCCGATGTCGGCCAAGGACTGGGCCGCCGCCCTGTGCCTGCCCTATCAGACCGTGACCCCGGCGATCCAGAGCCTGGTGGAGCAGGGCTGGGCCCAGACGATCGGCCGCATGGCGGGCCCCTCCCAGAGCCACGACTTCGGTGAGACGCTCGGCTACCTGATCACCGATCCAGGACGTCTCCGCGCCCGAGACGTGCTGGCGCGTGACCACTACGTTGGGCCGGCTCCCGTGCCGTTCGCCCAGTACGACATCTCGGTCCGCACCCAGGTCAGCCAGGCGGACGTCACCGCAGCCTGGTTAACGCGAGCCTTGCAGCACCTCACCCTCAGCCCTGATCTGCTCGTCCAGCTGGGCCCGCCGGTCAACGCCCGCGCGCCTCTCTTCCTCTATGGCGCACCGGGCAACGGCAAGACCACCATCGCCGAGGCGTGCGCTGAGCTGCTGGGTGAGCCAATCTTCATCCCCTACGCGATCGACATCGAGGGCCAGATCATGCGCCTTTACGATCCGCTGCACCATCAGCGGATCCAGCGGCAGATGCCGGGGAACTTCGACCCTCGCTGGGTACTGGTCAAGCGGCCCTTCGTCAAGGCGGGTGGTGAGTTGACGACGGCACAGCTATCGCCCTCCTTCGACCCGCTGATGCGCTACTACGAGGCGCCCATCCACCTCAAAGCCAATGGGGGCATCTTCCTGCTCGATGACTTCGGCCGCCAGGACTCCTCGCCGCGCGCCTTGCTCAACCGCCTGATCGTCGCGCTGGAGCGGCGGATCGACTACCTCACGCTGGCCGGCGCGGGCATGGCGGTCGGCACGCCCTTCGAGGCCATGGTCGTGTTCAGCACCAACCTCGAGCCGGGATCGCTGGTCGACGAAGCGTTTCTCCGGCGCGTGCGCTACAAGATCCACGTGCCCGATCCAACAGCGATCGAATTCCGGCAAATCTTCGAACGGGCATGCAAGGAGTTCGAGATCGTGTTCAACGAGGTCGGCTACCAGTACGTGCTCGACCGGTATTACAAGCCGTTCAAGCGCCCGCTGCGAGGCTGCCAGCCGCGCGACATCCTCAACCAGCTCGACGAGGTGGCGTATTTTCTGGGCCGGCCCTCGCGGCTCGAGCCGGACCTGATCGACCTGGCCTGCCGCTCCTACTTCGTGCAGGCATAGGCCCGCGGGCGGATCAGCCGCGGTTCTGGTTGTAGAACTCGACCTGCCAGCGCCACTCCTTGCGGTCGTCGGCGTTCCACCAGCTCTTGAGGATGCCGGCCTCGCCGCCGGGAAGAAGTACCACCCGACCGATGTCCTCCTCAGTCGGCCAGCCATCTTCCAGCGTGATGGTGGCCCCGCGCCGCACGAGGAAACTCATCGGCCCGGGTTGGTGGCGCTCCAGCCCATCGCCGGTCGCCAGCACGGTGCCGCTCGCATCGCGGACGGTGACCTGTAATTTTGGTGGGGCCGCGTGAACCAGCAGGCGGTCGCCGGCATCGGCGCCGCTGATGCGGCTTCGGGCAAATGGGAGTCCGGTCGCACCGGGTCCCGGCAACCAGAGGTCCCAGACCTCGATGCCGTCGCTCATGCGAGCCACCTCGCGTCGCGCATGACATCACGCCCGTCGAGCTCGTCGTATCCGCGGTAGGCCTGGATTCGAGTCGGACGCATGCGGAAGAAGAACCAGCCATGACCGACCTCGCGTGGATCCCAACCGACGGCGCCGGCAAAGCCGCCGGCCAGTTCGGGCGAGTCTTCGACGGCGGAATTTTCGACGACCTCGGCATCGATCATGATGGCGTCCGACGGCGAACCAGCGGCCACACGGGCGCTGCGATTCGTTTTCAGGTTTTTGGCCGTCCGGCTGGCACCCGCCGTTGCGATCACCAGGTGGCTACCATCCCACCAGGCTGACACCGGGATCAGGTGGGGGCGTCCGGCCGGGTCAGCGGTCGACAGCCACATGTCGGCGTGCTGTTGGAGCGCGGCCAGGACGTCGGCCTTGCGGGCCTTGATGTCTCGCATAGCGCCAGCCTACCCCCAGACGCAATGACACCCGGGATTGCTCCCGGGCGCCACTGCAGGAGGCGAGGCGTTCGAGGTTAAAAGATCGTTAGGCGCGGACCTGCTTGATGAGGCGGTCCTGCGCCTCGAAGATGATGTCCTGGATGTCGAGGGCGCTGGGACCCGACTGGTCCATGCGATAGGCGAGCTGGGGATCAACGGCTTCGACGATCTGCCGCAGACGGGCTTGCATTTCGATCGGGACTTCCATCATGTCGCTCTCGAGCAAGCGTTCCACCTGCTCGAGGGCCTGGTAGAGCGAGTACCGAAGGGTGCGGCGGGCCGACTCTTCGCGGCGTAATTGGTTAAACCATTGGTCTTGCTGGTTGATCATCCTGAGCGTGTTCCTGAGCATGGTCTCTCCCCCTAGCTCACAAACGAGCGCCGGCACGCTGCGTGCCGTCCGGCGTCTGCCGCCGCCGGTAGTTCCCCGTTCACGCGTGAGCCTTGGTCCGCTACCTCCCCCTAAATGTGGGGTTTGACGATCCGATCCAGCACAACATATAGGTTTTCCGCATTCTAGGCCCGGCTTTTAGCCGGTGTCAAGCCAATAAAACCGCAAACGATTGACATGGAACTCTTCCCGTGCCGCCGCACTCCTTGACTCGACCCCTCTCCCCAAGGAACCCGAACTTCGATTCGAGCGGGACATGAGAATACGACCAGCCCGGTAAACCCGTCCAGACGGAACATTTGTTGCGGTACTTTTTCCACCAGCTGCTCACAGGCAGTGCAAAAGTCCTGTGGATAAGCAGTGCAGGAGGTCAGGTCTGCGACCGGCCCTCGTACTTTTTCAGGGTCTCCGTCAGCGCGGAGGCGAGGTCGATGCCTAGGTAATTGGCCAGCAGGATGACGATGAAGAGCACGTCACCGAGCTCATCCGCGGTCGAGCCAGTCGCGTCCTTGGACGCGCGTGGCTTGTCGCCGAACTGAAAATTCAGCTCGCGACCGAGCTCACCGACCTCCTCCGCCAATCGCGCATATTGCGAAAGGGGTGACCAATAGTCCCCGCGTCGCTTGATCCAGGCGTCGATGAAAGCCTGCATCGCGGGGAGATCGGCGGGGACCTTGCGGCCGTCAGTCACGGGTCAGATGGCCGGCAGACGTTGGCGAACGATCAAGGCCTCGTGAAAGAGATCGCCGACCTCGAGCAGCCGGTCGCCGAGCGTTTTGATCGTCCACCGATCGGGTCGCAGCTGCGGATCATCGAGCTCCTTCCACGTAATCGGCGTCGAGACCGGCGCGTGCATCGCGGGCCGGACCGAGTAGGGGCCGGCCAGCGTCTTGTTGATCACGTTCTGCGTGTAGTCGATGCGGATCTTGCCGGTGCGGCGCTTGACCTCCCAGACCTCGGTGACCTTGTCGGGCATCAACTCCGCGATCGTGTGAGCCAGCTTGGCGACGAAGTCGCGGCTTTCGTCCAGGGTGTAGCGGCGCTCGATGGGAATGTAGACGTGCAGCCCACTCTGGCCGGTCGTTTTCAGCACGGATTTCAGCTTGAGGTGGTCCAGCGCGCTCTTCACCACCTTCGCCACCGCGATCACATCCTTGAACGTCGCGCCCTCGGCCGGGTCGAGGTCCACCACGGACCAATCCGGGTACTCTGGTTTGTCCACCCGTGAGTACCACGGATGCATGTCGATCACCGCATGGTTCGCGAGCCAGGCCAGGGTGGCCACCTCCTCGATGAGGATCCAGTCTTTGAGGCTCTTCTGATCCTGGTAGCGGAAAGTGGGGATCCATTCGGGAGCGTAATCCGGCTTGTCCTTCACCCAGTAGCTCTTGCCATGAATGCCATCCGGGTGCGGGTTCATGGAGAGCGGCCGCCGGCTGTAGTGGGGAATCATCACGGGCGCGACCTGGACGTAGTAGCGGATCAAATCGCGCTTGGAGTAATGGTCCTCGGGGAAGAGGAGCTTGTCCAGGTTCGTCAGGTGTACCGTGCGCCCACCGATCTCCCAGTTGCCTTCTTTCTTGATCGCATCCAGCGCCTCGAGCTCGGCTCGCGTCGCGCCTCGGATGGTGGTGCCAAGTTGCTTGGCAATTTTCGCCGCGGCCCGGCTCAGCGGCGTATCGGGGATGTCCGCAGCCGCTGCCTTTCGCGGTGCGGCTGCGGCGGGGCGCACCGTCCGCGTTGACGTCTTTCTGGCGACCCGGGCGCGCGAGCTTGCGGCGCGAGCCGGGGATTTCGGCGTGGCCGCGACAGTGGCTTTGGCGCGGGCCGTTTCACGACCCGTGTCGCCGGGGAGTTCCCGACGGACCTCGCGCGGGTCGACGTCATCGCGCAGCCCGAGGAAGACCGGCTGGCGCATGACGCCGTCGCGTGTCCATTCGCTGAACTTCACCTCGACGACCAATTTCGGTTTCACCCACGTCGGTTTCTCGTTGGCATGCGGTGGCGGCCCGCTGAAGGGCGGCGACTTCACGATCAGTGGTTTCATCAGCTTGTAGATCTCGGCGAGGGTCTTTTCGTCGAACCCACCGCCGACGTGGCCGGTGTAAACGAGCTTGCCGTCCTCGTAGACGCCGACGATGAGCGCGCCGAAATATTTCCGGCTGTTGCGTGGCGCGGTGAAGCCGCCAACGACTACCTCTTGCTGAAGGACGGCCTTGATCTTTAGCCAGGCGCTGCTGCGCACGCCCGGCTGATAGGAGCTGTCACGCAGCTTGGCGACGATCCCCTCCAGGTGATTCTGCTGGGCCGCCTTGAAGAATGCCTTGCCTTCGCCGAGGACGTGTTCGGAGTACTTCAGCAGCGAGGTGTCGGCAAACAGATTGCGGAGAAGCCGCTTTCGGTCCTCGAGCGGCACTTTGAAGAGCCGCTGGCCGTCGGCATAGACGATGTCGAACACGACGTACTGCAGGGGTCTCTTGTCCCGTTCCCGGTTCTGCAGTAACTGGAAGGACGGACGGCCCTCGTCGTCCAGGGCGACAATCTCGCCGTCGAGCACGGCCTGCTTCGCTTTGACGAGCCCGCTGATCGCTTGCAACTGCGGATATTCGTTGTCGACGATCCGGCCGGAGCGGGTCTGAAGGGAGACCTTCCCGTTGTCGACGAAGCTGATCAGCCTGATGCCGTCCCATTTGACTTCGAAGAGCCAGCGGTCGTTATCGAACGGTTCGTCGACCAGCTGCGCCTTCATCGGGTCGAGACTCCTGGGCATCGGGCCCTTTTCGGCGTTGGCGAGGTTGATCAGTCCGCCCTCGCCCTCAGCCCGGCTGCTCGACCATACGGCGTCTTTTCCCTGCTCGATTTCCTCCTTGGTCCGCCCGGTCTTCACCGAGGTGTCGAATTTCTCGATGTCGAAGTTCGGATCGGCCGCCTCGTCCTTCTTCTTGATCAGCAACCAGTCTTTTTCGGAGCGGGTGCGAACCAGGGCATAGCGCCCGTGCAGCCGGACGCCGTTGAGGCGGAACTTCACCTCGCCTCGCTTGAGCGACTCGGCGGGCGTGCTCTCCTCGAGCTCGAACATGCCCCAGTCCCAGATCATCACCGTGCCGCCGCCGTACTCGCCCTTGGGGATAGTGCCCTCGAAGTCGTAATAGCTGACCGGGTGGTCCTCGACATGGGCGGCGAGGCGCTTTTCCGCTGGGTTCAAGGTTGGTCCCTTGGGAATGGCCCAGCTGACGAGCACGCCGTCCATTTCCAGGCGGAAGTCGTAATGGAGTCGCGTCGCCCAGTGCTTCTGGACGACGAAGCGGTTCTGGCCGGTGGGCTCGGGGGTGCCTTTCGGCTCAGGCGTCTTGCTGAAATCGCGTTTGCGCTGGTACTCGGCAAGCGAACGCGGCATCGAATTCAGTTTGACAGAATGGTTTCGATGGCCTCGAAGCCAC
>VBFF01000074.1 GCA_005889285.1 Chloroflexota bacterium | reverse complement strand
GTCTCCGCGATCAACGGGCGCAGGATCACGAGAGCTCCCTGCATCGCCCGGGCCGCAATCAGCATTTCGGGGACGAAGAAGTCGCCCTTCTCGAAGCGGCGGCCGACCTCTTCCAGTGACGGGATCAGCGCCTTGAAGAGGATGTCCATCGGATCCATGCCGAGCTTGAGCGCTTCCTCGGTCAGAGCCTTGACCTCGGGCGCGTGCCCGTTGAGCGTGTGATCGAACAGTTCTTGTCGAATCTCCTCTTCCCGACTCATACCTCGCCTCCTCCAGGGATGTAGCCCATTCGTCGCGAGATGGCCTCGCCCGCCTCTTTCGTCAAATCACCAAGGTCGCCGAGCCGCTGGGGGGTGACGCGGTAGGAGGGTCCAGCGACACTGACCGCCGCCTGGACTCGCCCGTCGGCGGCCCGCACCGGGGCGGCCACGGCGTTCAACCCGAGCTCGAGCTCTTCGAGGGTGAAGGCGTAGCCCTCCTCGACGACGCGGCGGAGCTGCTTTTCGAGCGTGCGAGGGTCGGTGATGGTGCGCGGCGTCAGCCGAGGCAGCGTCCCGGCGAGGAGACGCTGGCGCTCATCCTCAGGTAGGAACGCGAGCAAGACTTTGCCGTTCGAGGTGGCGTGGAGCGGCGTCTGCTTGCCGACCCAGTTGACATTGACGACCAGGTTGGGCGCCGCGATCTGATCGATGTTCACCACCTGGCTCCCCTGGAGGATCGCCAGGTTGACGGTCTCGCCGCTACGCAGCGCGAGTTCCTCCAGGACCGGGCGGGCGACCCGGGCGAGGTCGAGCTCGGACACAACCGAGCCCGCCAGGCGCACCAGGCCATATCCCAGGCGGTACTTCTCGGTGCTGGGGTTCTGCTCGACAAGGCCGTGCTCCTGGAGCGTGGACAGCAGGCGGAAGACGGTCGACTTGTGGACCTCGAGCTGGCGCGCCAGGTCGGTGACCCGCATTTCTGGCTCGCTGCCCAGGAGCTTCAGAATCTCGAGCGCCCGATCCAGCGACTGCACTTTGTTGCGCGTCACGAAACCGGTGCTCATGGCACAACAACTATACGGCCGGTTTTTGGACTTGGCAAGCCCCCACCCGGCCGCCGTGAGCGACGGCCACCTTGGCCTAGCGCGAGATCGTCAGCGTGCCGTTGTTGCAGCTGTATTCGTAGGAGCCGCCCAGGAGCCCAGGACCGCTCCCGCTCGCCGGACACCGAATCGCCCGCTCAGCCAGCGAGAAGCCAGCCAGCAGGACGACCACTGCCAGGACGGCGCCGGCGGCCGCCATCCCAGCGGCGGCTGCCTTACTCGAACCGGCCGGTGGACCGCCGTCGAGGCTGAGCGTGCCGACAAGGCTGACCAGGGCGAAGGCTCCGGCAACCAGCAGCGGCAGCCCGATCGAGAAGATGGCGAAGTAGCCGAGGAGAAGGAGGCCTGCCGCCGAGGCGCCCAGCAAGAGCGGTCGCCATCGCGCCGCCGATTGGCGAGCGGATAGCGCGGCACAGATGGCCATAACGGCAATGAATAGCGCCACCAACGGAACGCGAAGGAATTGGGGGTCGCCCGCGCCCTGCGAACTCACGTAGCCGAGGTACAGGACATCGACCGTTCCCGCGATGAGAGCAGCGGCGACCCCCAGCCGCCTCAAGCAGGACTTCGGCTCGGCTCACCCGCCTTGACCCGTCGGACTTCGGCGTTGACCGCGGCGAGCACCTTCTGAACGTCGCCGATCACGGCGAAGTCGGCCTGGGCCACGATCGGCGCGCCAGGATCCGTGTTGATCGCGAGGATGTGCTTGGCCGCCCGGCAGCCGACCATGTGCTGGATCGCACCGCTGATCCCGCACGCGATGTAGAGGTCCGGCGCGATCCGGGTCCCGGTCTGGCCGACCTGGTCGCTGTGCGGCCGCCAGCCGAGGCTGGTCACAGCCCGCGAGCAGCCAACCGCGCCGCCGAGCAGGCCGGCGAGCTCCTCCAGGGCGGCGAAGCCCTCGGCGCTTCCCACACCTCGGCCCCCGCCGACGACGACGCGCGCCTGCGCGAGCGAGATCTTCAGGCGCACGCGAAAGTCCTTGTCCTCCAGCGCGGGCGAAAAGGTATCAGTCGCGACCTGCGTGCGGCTTGGCGACGCCTCGGCCGCCAGTGCATGAGGCGCGATCGTCAAGAGCTTGATGGTGCCCTTGAGGTGCGCCTCCTCGAGCAGGCTGCCACCCCAGCGCTGACGCGTCACGGTGAAGGGATCACCGGGCACAATCTCGGTGCAGTTGGCGGCCATCGGCATGGTCATGCGCGTGGCGACGTGGGCGATGACCTCACCGCCGCGGTCGCTCGCCGTCCCGATGATGACTCGCGGGTTGACCCTGGCCGCCAGATCGGCGACCGCGTGCGCCCAGGCTGCCGCCGCGTAGTCGTCCAATCGTTGATCGTCGGCGACATGCAGCGTGCTCACCCCGTACGAGGAGAGGATCTCGGCGGCGGCGACGGCTTTCGGACCAATCGCGACGGCCTCAAGCTGGGTGCCCATCTTGCGAGCGAGGCGGCTTGCCATCGTGAGCACCTCGAGGGACAGCATCGTCGGCGCTCCGGCGACGTGCTCGATAAATGCGAGGATCATGGTCAGAGCAACCGCAGCCGCTGAAAGACTTCGACCAGCTGTGCTCCCGCGTCGCCGTTCGTCCCGAGGATTTCGACGGTGTGTTCGGCCTGCACCGGCAGCTTGAGGCGGATTTTCTCCAGCCCGCCACCCTGCCACTGTGGCTTGATGCGGCCGATCTCTTTCTTCTTCGCCTTCAGACGCCCGGGGAGCGACGGGTAACGCGGCAGGTTGAGCCCTTCCTTCACCGTCAGCACGGCGGGGAGCGATACCTCCGCTGTCTCCCAGCCCGATTCCGTCTGGCGGCGGACCGTGGCATGGCCGTCCGCCAGCTCGATCGCCTTGATCCCCGTCACACAGGGAAGGTCGAGGGCGTCGGCAACGCGGACACCCACCTGGTAGCCGGCGCTGTCGGCCGACTCGTTCCCGAACAGCACGAGGTCGTAGCTGCGCCCGGCGGCCCGCTCGGCTTCGATCGCTTGGACGATCGCGGACGCCGTCGCCACGGGATCCCACTCGCGGCCATCGGTTTCCAGCAACATCGCCCGCTCGATGCCGAGCGCCATCGCATCGCGCAGCTGGTCAGTCGCGGCCTCCGGCCCTAACGTCAGGACCGTCGTGATACCGCCGTGGGCCTCGATCATTCGGACGGCTTCCTCGACGGCGCATTCCTCGTGGGGGCTGATGGTGAATCCGAGGTAGCGCGTGTCGATGTCCTGGCCGTCAGGCGTCAGCGTGATCTGGCCGGCCGTGGCGGGGACGCGCTTGATGCAGACGAGGATATTCATGGGCGCCCGGTCTCAGCTCCGCACGCGGGTGTTCTGCGGGTCGAAGAGCGGCGTCGGTCCGGCGACGGCGACCGTGGCCGGGTACTGCTCGCCGAAATATTCGACCGCCAGCTTGGTGCCGGCCTTCGCCTGCTCCGGCGGAAGAAAGCTCATCAGAATCGTCTTGCCGACCGATGGGCCTGACCCGGCGCTGGTGACGTACGATCCTCGCCCGTGCCGGTCGACGAGGCGCTTGCCCTGCGGGGACAGGACCGGCTCGCGGCCCATCATGAAGCGCTTGAATCCCGAACTCGAGGTGTTGTCATCGATCGTCAGGGTGCAGAGCGTCACCGCCGGGGGCTCGGCGCGCTGCTTGAGATAGGCCTCTTTGCCGATGAAGTCCTGCGGCTTGACCTGGGGCCGGGCGAGACCGGTCTCCACCAGGTTGAACTCCTGCTCCAGCTCGTTGCCGTAGGCGCGGTAGCACTTCTCCAGCCGGCCGGTCGTGCCGTAGACGCCGATCCCGACCGGAGCGATCCGATGCGGCTGGCCGGCGTCCCAGATCGCATCCCAGAGACGCGACCCCTGCTCGAAGGGCACATAGATTTCCCAGCCCAGCTCGCCGACGTAGGAGATGCGTGAGGCGAGCGCCCGCACCGGCCCGATGTCGACGAAGCGGCAGGTCCCGAAGGGAAAGCCCTCGTTCGACACGTCCGCGTCCGTGATCGACTGCAACAGGTCGCGGGCGCGCGGCCCCCAGACCCCGATCGTGGCCCAGCTGGAGGTCAGGTCCGTGATCTGAACCGCACCGTCCTCCGGGAGGTGGTCGGAGAACCACTTGCGATCGCGCATCCCGTCGGCGCCGCCGGTCACGACCCGGAAATGGTTTGTGCCCAGCCGCATCACGGTGAGATCGGCCTTGATCCCGCCCGACGTGTTCAGCAGTGAGGTATAGATGACGCGCCCGACCGGGAGATTCACCTGGACCACGCACATCTTCTGCATGTAATCGAGCGCGCAGCTGCCCGCGATATCGAAGACCGCAAACGCCGACAGATCGACCATGCCGACGCGGTCGCGCATCGCGAGGTGCTCCGCATTGATGATCGGCGACCACCATCGCGCGTCCCATTCGTAGCGGCGTGGCATCACGCGCTCGCCGTACTCCTCGAGAAGCGGCTTGTTCGAGGCGTACCAATTGGGACGCTCCCATCCGGCGGTTTCGAAGAAGACCGCGCCCAGCGCCTTCTCGCGCTCATAGAAAGGGCTGAGGCGGACCCGTCGGTTGGACTCCCATTGCTCGCGCGGGTGGACGATGCCGTAGGTCTTGTTGAACCCCTCCGCGGTGCGCGCTCGAATATGGGCGCGGGTTTTCTGGTGGTCGTAGAAGCGGGCGATGTCCGAGCCGGATGGGTCGATCTCCGGGACACCCGAGGCCATCCACTCGGCGACGCAGCGGGCGATGCCGGGCGCTTCCTTGATCCAGATCGCCGCCACCGACCAGAGACCTTTGACTTCCGGCGTTTCGCCCAGCAGCGGCAGCCCGTCCGGCGTCAGCGACAGCAGGCCGTTGATGGCGTGCCGGATGCCGACGCGTGGGTCGCCGAGGATATCGGGGATCAGCTCCAGCGCGTGCTCCAGCGATTCATCGAAGTCTTCCTTGGTGAAGGGCAACTCGGTCGGCGACAGCTTTGACTGGCCGATCGACGGGATATCGTCGGGTTCCCACAGGATCGGCCGATGGTCGTAGGAGCCCACCTCGAGGTCGCCCCCGTGCTGGCGCTCGTAGCCATTGGTATCCATGTCGCGGATGATGGGGTACTTGATTTCGCCGACGGTATCGGCGAAGAGCGGCACCGGCCCGACACTGATCATCTGGTCCACCGCGGGACTGAGCGGAATCGAGGCGCCAGCCATGCGGGCGAGCCGCGGGCTCCAGATGCCGCTCGTGATCACCACGGTCTCGGTTTCGATGTCGCCCTTGTCCGTCCGCACGCGACGGACCCGGCCGTTTTCGACATCGATGGCCGTCACCTCGGTGCTCGCCACCACGGTGACGGCACCCATTGCCTGCGCCTTCTCGCGCATCAGGGTTCCACCCCGCAGCGAGTCGACCGTGCCGATGCCAGGCGTACTGAAACCGCCGAGGATGATCTTTTCATTGATGAAAGGCACGAGGCGCTTGACCTCCGCCGGCGAGGCCAGCTCGGCATCGATGCCCCAGGCCTTGCTCGATGCCATACGCCGCTTGAGTTCGTCCATCCGCTCGGCAGTGCGGGCGACCTCCACGCCGCCGCTCTGGGTAAAGACCCCCAATTCCTTGTACTGGCGCACGCTATCCAGCGTGAAGAGGGTCATCTCCTTGGAATGGTCGGTGAGAAAGATGAAGTTCGAGGCGTGCCCGGTGGAACCGCCCGGGTTGGGAAATGGGCCCTTGTCGATCAGGACGATCTCCTTCCAACCCTGCTGCGCCAGGTGGTAGGCCATGCTGTTGCCCACGATCCCAGCACCGATCACGACGACTCTCGCCTGCGCAGGCACGCCGCTCACCCGCATCCCTCCTCGGTCTTCGCCCGCCGGCTCACAGCATAACGAGGAAGACGAAACGTGAAAAGCCCCGCGTCAGCGGACGCGCGCCAGGACCTTCTCCATGTCGGCGCGGAGGACCCGAACCCCGAACACGCTGAGGACTGACCCGAGCAGCCTGCCGCGGAGGCCGTGGCCGGTTCGGACCACCATGACATCGACCTGGGTGCCACCGCTGGCGTTGGGTTGGAGCCGGTAGCGCCACTGGCTGCCGCGCGCCCATGAATCGGACTCGACGGTGGTGACGGTGACCTCTCCGGCGCCGGCATTCCACTCGTACCGGTTGCGCTCCCAGGCGAGGACGTTGCCCTCGGTGACGTCGGCCCAGCCAGGACCCTGGTCGTGGACCCGGAAGTGGCCGTGGTCGATGTTCGGCCAGATGACCGGCCGGCGATCGCTGAAGTCGGTCAGCACGCCGAGGACCTCGTCGGGCGGGAGTGGGGTGGTCACCCGAAATCGGATGGTTGGCACCAGCCTATTAAACCCGCGGCTTACTCCTTGACCACGCCCGGAACCCGTGCTAGCGTTCGGCGCAGGCCGATATATCGCTGGTGTACGGCCGATATACGGGAGGGGAAGTTGGCGAGCGGGCTGACCGCGGCTCGTCGATTGCACCGAAGCGGCGAGGAGGGGACGCTG
>VBFF01000036.1 GCA_005889285.1 Chloroflexota bacterium | reverse complement strand
ACCAAACAAAAGAGCAAGACCGACGTAATGGACCACCTGTTCCCGAGCGGGATCGACCGGCCGGCCGCGGATCAATTCCAGCACCAGGAAGGCGGCGCGCCCACCATCCAGGGCGGGGAACGGCAAGATGTTCGCCAACCCCAGGCTGAGGCTCAACAGCGCGACCACCGCGACCAGTGACAGCGGCCCGGCCTGGGCGGCCCTGGCCGTCGTCTTCACGATCCCGACCGGCCCCTCGAGGCCGCGCGGACCCAGCAGGCCTCCCAGCTTCTTGTCCGTCGCCAGCTGGTAGATGCCGCCCACGATGCCAGCGATGGAGTCGCCGGTATCGCGGAATGCCCGTCCCGCCGCGTCGACCGGCCCCGGCTTGAAGGAATGGATGGCGGGATGGAAGCCGAGGATGTAGCTGCCCGAAGCCGGGTCCAGCCTGGGTGCCACGGTCAAGGTCATCTGCTGACCGTGACGGTCGATGACCACCGTCACCGGCGTGTCTCTGGCGGCGTCCAGGGTGCTACGCAGATCTTCGAATTTGTTGATGGGGCGACCGTTGACGGAGCGAATCTGGTCACCCGCTTGCAGCCCGGCGCTGCTCGCGGGGGTGCCGGCGTCGACCGCGCTGACCTGGATCGGCGTTTGGACCTCCGCCGCACCAACGGTGGTATAGACGCCGAAAAAGATCAGGACCGGCAGCGCCAGGTTGAACGCGGACCCGGCGACGATGACCATGAAACGCTGCCAGAGCGGGTGCGCGTTGAAGCTGCGGGGACCGGCGTCCATGCTGCCGTCCATCCCGGCCAGCTTGACGAAGCCACCAAGGGGGATGGCCCGGACGGCATAGAGCGTCTCGCCGCGTGTCCAGCCGAAGAGCTGCGGGCCGAATCCCACGCTGAACTGCTCCACCTTGATGCCGGCCAGCTTCGCGGTGATGAAGTGACCCGACTCGTGCACGATCACGAGCAGGCTGAAGATGAGGATGACGAGCGGGACGAGTACCACCGGGCTCATGCGGGCAGCTGGCTCCAAAGCCGGGTGGGCCCTTTGGTGGCGGCTCGCACGTGGGCGCGCGCCCGGCGGTCGGCGGCGACCACGGCATCCAGCGTCAATTCCTCGGCCGGTTCCGCGGCCTCGAGCGCGCGAGCGACCGAGGGAACGATGTCGACGAAGCGACGCTGGCCCTGGAGGAAGAGCGCGACGGCTTCCTCGTTGGCCGCGTTGAGCACGGCAGGCGCGGTGCCGCCTCGCTCCCCGGCTTCCCGGGCCAGCGCCACCGCCGGGTAACGCACCGCGTCGAGGGCTTCGAAGGAGAGCTGGCCGAGGGCCGCGAGGTCGGGCGGCGGCGCCACCCCTTCGAGCCGGTCCGGATAGCTGAGCGCGATGGCAATCGGCAGGTGCATGTCGGGTACGCCGAGCTGCGCCTTGATGCTGCCGTCGACGAACTCGACCATCGAATGGACCACGCTCTGCGGGTGCACGATGACATCGATGCCGCTATAAGGGACATCGAAGAGGAAGTGCGCCTCGATGACCTCGAGGCCCTTGTTCATCATGGTGGCGGAGTCGACGCTGATCTTCGGCCCCATCTTCCAGCGGGGATGGGCGAGCGCCTCGGCAACGGTCACGCTATCCAGCGTTTCCACTGGGCGCCGCAGGAACGGACCACCCGAGCCCGTCAGGATCAGTCGGCGGACGCCGACCTCCTTCTCGCCCCACAGGCATTGCCAGATGGCGCTGTGCTCGCTGTCGATGGGGAAGATCTGGGACCCATGCCGGCGCATCCGTTCGCGAACCAGCGCACCCGCCATCACGAGGACTTCTTTGGTCGCGAGCGCGATATCCTTGCCCGCCTCGAGGGCGGCCAGGGTGGGGGCCAGGGCAGCGCTGCCGGCGGCGGCGACGATCACGAGGTCGACCTCGGGGTCGCGGACGGCGTCATCGATCGCGCGCGCCGCCTCCCCGCCGCGAGCATCGGCGGGGTGCGCCAGGAGAGCGTGGGCTTCCGGGTGCCGGCGGGCCACCGCCTGCAGCGCTGCCGCGTCGCTCCCGGCAATCAATGCATGGAGCGTGAAGCGGTCGGGATGCCGTTCCACCAGGTCGCAGACCTGGCGGCCTATCGACCCGGTCGCACCGAGCAGCGCCAGGCGCCGGGGCGACAGACGAGGGGATCTCATTGCTTTAGTCAGGGTGGGCGGGGTGCTCCCGCATCAGCTGAAACGTGTTGTCAACCTGAGTCATGCACCCGACCGGCCTAGGCGAGGTGCAGAAACGTCACGTAATAGTACACGACCACTCCCACGAGTAGCAGCGAGTCAATACGGTCGAGGACCCCACCGTGACCCGGGATGAGCTGGCTCGCATCCTTGACGCCCGCCGTGCGCTTGATCTGCGATTCCACCAGGTCGCCAACCTCCGCAAAGACACCGATCAGCAGCCCGATGATGACGTTGTGGGGAAAGCTGATGTTGAGGAAGAGGCCGACGATGGCGAAGAAAACCGTGCTGGCGAGCAGTTCCGCGACCGCGCCTTCCACCGTCTTCTTGGGGCTGATGCGGGAAAAGAATCGGTGCCGGCCGAAGCGCAGCCCGGCGACCATGGCGGCCGTGTCACCGACCCAGATCGCGCCAAAGACGGCGATCACATAGCCGAACCCCAGGTGATTGGGATCGGGGCGATGTAAGAAGTAGAGCGAGAGGTAGAAGCTCAACGTAAATGCCAGGTACAGGCTTCCTCCCACGGCGAGCGCCCAGCGGGTGAGGCTCGCTCGCCAGTCGCGGACGAACACCAGGGTGCCAAGGCCGAGCACGGTGGCGGCTGCGAGCAGGAAGCCAACATCAGCCCACGACGGCAACCGGTCCCGCAGCAGGAGGGCATAACTAAGCGGGAACAGCAGCCACAGCGGTGCGGGCGCGGCCATCGCGCGCGTGAGGTTCCAGTACTCGATCAGCGCCGCGCCGAGAATCACGGCAATCGCCGCGTAGACCCAGACCGAACCCAGGATGAGCACCGCGAGCACGACCGCGATCAGCACCGCGGCGGTGGCGATACGGACCACCATGTTGGAGCGTCGCGGGGCGGCTAGCGGTGGCTCCGCGGGCTTGGTCGCATCAGCGACCTCGATTGGGGACCTCCTCGGGGCGCGCGCCAAAGCGACGGACGCGCCGCTGATATGACGCGATCGCCTCATCGAAGTCGGCATCGGCGAAGTCGGGCCAGAGCGTCTGGGTGCTGTAGAACTCGGAGTACGCCGTCTGCCACAGCAGGAAGTTGCTGAGGCGCATTTCGCCGGCGGTGCGAACCACCAGGTCCGGATCGGGCAGACCGCGCGTGTAGAGGTGGCTCGCCAGCGTGGCATCCTCGAGCTTGCTCAGGTCGGCGCCCTCTCGCGCCAGCTCGCGGATGGCGTCGATGATCTCCTGCCGGCCGCCGTAGTTGATCGCGATGTTGAGAATCGCCCTGGCGTTGACCCGCGTTCGCTCGCTGGCCTGCCGCATCTGGTCCTGCAGCGCCGAAGACAGTTCCTGCAGGCGCCCGGAGAAGCGAAGCTCGATACCGCGGCGCGACAGTTCGTCGACCTCCCGCCGGATGGTCTCCGAGAATAAGCTCATCAGCGCATCGACCTCATCCCGGGGCCGCGACCAGTTCTCCGTCGAAAAGGCATACAGCGTCAGGACGCGGACGCCACGCCGCTCCGCGGATTCCGCAACACGACGGATGGTCTCGATCCCGGCCTTGTGCCCCATGACTCGGGGCAGCAAGCGCTCACGAGCCCACCGGCTGTTGCCATCCATGATGATCGCAACGTGTTCGGGCGGGGGCAACTGGCTCACCGGTTGTTCTTGGGCGTTAGACCTCCATGATCTCGGCTTCCTTGCGGGCGGCCATCTGGTCGACCAGACCGATGTACCGGTCAGCGACCTTCTGCAGCTGGTCACCCCCGCGCCGGGCCTCGTCGGCCGAGATCTTTTTCTCCTTCTCCAGCGCCTTGATGCGATCGATCTGCTCGCGCCGGATGTTTCGAATTGCGACGTGCGCGCCCTCGGCATAGCGCTTGACCAGCCGGGCGTACTCGCGGCGCCGCTCCTCGTTGAGGGGCGGAATCGGTACGCGGATCAGCTGGCCGTCGTTTCCGGGGTTCAATCCGAGCTCCGATTTCTGGATCGCCTTCTCCACGGCGCCGATGATGGTCCGGTCCCAAGGCTGGATGATGATCATGCGCGCCTCGGGCACGGTGATGGTGGCGAGCTGGTTCAGGGGCGTCGGATTGCCGTAGTACTCGACCGGGATCTTGTCCACCAGCGCCGGGCTGGCGCGGCCGGTGCGAATGGTGAGGATCTCCTTGGCGAGGGCCTCCAGGCTCTTCTGCATCTTGGTCTCGGCGTCCCTGACGTTGGCCTCGATCATTCGGGCGGTCCCACCAGCGTGCCGATCGGCTTGCCGGCCACCACGCCGTCCAGGTTGCCACCGTGCGACAGGTCGAAGACGATGATCGGGATTTTGTTCTCGCGACAGAGGGTGACGGCGGTGTGATCCATCACGCGTAGGTCTTTGTTGATGAGATCGAGGTAATCGAGGCGCGCGAACTTCTTGGCCTTCGGATTGGTCACGGGATCGGCATCGTAGACGCCGTCGACCTTGGTCGCCTTGAGCACTACCTCGGCTTCGATTTCCACCGCGCGCAGGGCGGCGGTGGTGTCCGTGCTGAAGTAGGGATTGCCGCTGCCGGCCGCGAGGATGACCACGCGGCCCTTCTCCAGATGGCGGACGGCGCGCCGGCGGATGTACGGTTCGGCGATCTGGTGCATGCTGATCGCCGTCTGCACTCGAGTCGGCTGGCCCTGGTTCTCCAGGGCATCCTGGAGCGCCAGGGCATTGATGACGGTGCCGAGCATGCCCATGTAATCCGCGGTGACCCGGTCCATGCCGCGCTTGCTCGCCGCGTCGCCGCGGATGATGTTGCCACCGCCGACCACGATCGCGAACTGGGTGTTGTATTTGGACTTCACCGCGATGATGTCCACAGCGATGTCGTTGACGACATCGGGATCGATGCCGAAGGCCGCTTTGCCGGCGAGGCCCTCGCCTCCCAGCTTGAGGAGCACCCGATTGTAGCGCGGCAGAGCCGACGGCTTGATCACTGCATGAACAGGTTGGACTAGCTGGATTCTCCGACCTTGAAACGCGCGAAACGGGAAATCGTTATGTTCTCGCCAAGTTTCGCGATCGCCTCTTTGAGCATCTGGTCCACGGTGCGCTTGTCGTCCTTGGCCCAGGCCTGGTCGAGAAGGACCTCGCGCTTGTAGAAGTCGTTCATCTTGCCCTGGATGATCTTCTCGATCACGGCCTCCGGCTTCTTCTGATCCTTGGCCTGCCCCTCGAAGATGGCACGCTCGCGGTCGAGGACATCCTTGGGCACATCCTCGCGGCGAAGATACTTCGGCTCCGCCGCCGCAATGTGGACGGCGATCTCGTGCGCCAGGTGGCGGAACTCGTCGTTACGGGCGACGAAGTCGCTTTCGCTGTTCAGCTCGAGGAGGACGCCCAGCTGGTGGTTGTGGTGAACGTAGGTCGCGATGATGCCCTCACGCGCCGTGCGGGCGGCCTTGGCGCCGGCTTTGGCCATGCCTTTCTGGCGCAGCCAGTCTTTGGCTTTCTCGAGGTCGCCGTTGGTCGCCTCGAGGGCGCGCTTGGAGTCCATCATCCCCGCGCCGGTCGCGTCGCGTAAGGCCTTGACCTGGTCTGCTGAAATGGCCACGGCTATTTCTCGTCGTCCAGGGCTTCGTCCTCGTAGAACTCAGCCTCGTTGACGGTCGGCATTCCGGCAAAGCTCTTTTCCTCTTCTTCCTCTTCTTCCCCGCCGAATTCGAACTCGGTGACCGGCACCTCGGGTGCGGTCGTCAGCTCCTCGGGGCTGATCAACTGGCGCGCCTCGAGGGCGGCGTCGGCGATCTTCGAGGTGATCAGCTTGACGGCGCGGATGGCGTCGTCGTTCCCGGGGATCACGTGGTCGATCTCATCCGGGTCACAGTTGGAGTCGGTGATGGCGACGATCGGGATGCCGAGCTTGCGAGCTTCGGTAATGGCGATGTGCTCCTTGCGAGGGTCGACAACGTAGACCGCCCCCGGGAGCCGCTTCATCTCCGCCATGCCGCCGAAGAATCGCTCGAGCCGCTGGTATTCCTCTTCCAGCTGGGTGATCGCCTTCTTGCTGCCGGTGAATCCACCGTTGTTGCGGATGGCGCGGAGGCTGTTGAGGCGTTCGATCTGGCGCCGCATCACGGTGAAGTTGGTCAGCATCCCACCCATCCAGCGGTGGTTGACGAAGGGCATCCCGGAGCGACGGGCTTCCAGCTCGATCGATTCCTGGGCCTGTTTCTTGGTGCCGATGAAGAGCACCATGCGGCCGCCACCGACCACCTCCTTGACCCAGTTGGAAGCGTCGTCCAGCAGCTTGACCGTCTGCTGGAGGTCGATGATGTGGATTCCGTTGCGAGCGGTGAAAATGTACCGCTTCATCTTCGGATTCCAGCGGCTGGTCTGATGGCCGAAGTGGACACCAGCCTCGAGGAGTTGTTTGAGCGTCACGAGTGGCATGCGAAAACGAACCTCCTGTTTCTACTTCCGCCTCCGTCATCCGGCCGGCGGACCTGTGCTCAGGCAACCCGTGGCCGTCGAGAGACGTGCTTATTTGCTCGCCAAAGTATAGCCGCTGCGCGCGAGTTTGAAACCCGGGTCAGGCCGCGGGAACGGTCGGCTTCTTGGTGCGGGGGCCGCGCGGCCGGGCACTGGTCCGGGCGGCCCGCTCCGGTTTGCAGGCCGGGTAGTCGGAGCAGCTCTTGAACTCCCCGTACCGTCCCTGGCGCAGCACTTGCGGCTTTCCGCAACGCGGGCAGGGATCGTCCATCAGTAGCTCGCTGGCTGCGGGAGGTGCGACGGTGCGCGTGCCACCTTCGATGTAGCGGCAGTCGGGATAGCCGGAGCAGCCGACGAAGCTGCCGAATCGTCCCTTGCGGTTGAGCAGCGGCTTGCCACAGGTGGGGCAGACGCGGCCTTCGACGACGTCGGCCGGGTTGATCTCGCGCTTGACGTAACGGCACTTCGGATATCCGGAACAGGCGACGAAGGGACCGCGCTTTCCAGTGCGCGTCACCAGCGGCTTGCCGCATTTCGGGCACATCTCGCCGGTCGGCTCCGGCGGCGGCGCCTTCTCCTGGCCCTCGCGACCCTGGATGTAATCGCACTCTGGATACAGCGAGCAGCCGACGAACTCGCCGAGCTTGCTCATGCGGTAGACGAGACGGCCAGTGCGTCCCTCTTGCTTGCACTTGGGACAGTCCTCGCCGGTTTCCCGCATGGGGACCTTGACACGCGCCGTGGCCTCGGCTTTGGTCAGTGTCTTGGAGAACGGCGCGTAGAACTCGCGGACGATGGGCACCCACTTGCGCCGCCCTTCCTCGACGTCATCGAGCTCCTCCTCCATGCCGGCGGTGAAGGTGACGTCGACGATGTCCGGGAAATGCTCCACGAGCCACGCATTGACGGTCTTGCCAAGCTCGGTTGGGGACAGCCGGCGCTCCTCTTGCTTGACGTAATGGCGCGTCTGGATGACCTCGACGGTCGGGGCAAAGGTGCTCGGCCGGCCGACGCCCAGCTCTTCCAGCGCCTTGATCAGGGAGGCCTCCGTGTAGCGCGGCGGCGGCTGCGTGAAATGCTGCTCCGGCTTCAGCTCCCGCAGGTTGAGGCCCTCGTCGACGGCGAGCGCCGGCAGCTCTTTCTCCTCGTCGTTGTCGCTATCGCGCTCCCAGACGCGATAGAAGCCGTCGAACACCAGCACCGAGCCGTTCGCGCGGAAGACGTAGTCGGCTGCGCCGATGTCAACGCGCGTCTGCGCGAAACGCGCTGGGGTCATCTGGCTGGCGGTGAAGCGCTGCCAGATCAGCCGATACAGCCTGAGCAAGTCGGGAGTGAGATAGTTGCGGAGGGAGTCCGGCGTGCGTTCGACGTCGGTCGGCCGGATCGCCTCGTGGGCGTCCTGCACCGGGCCCTTCGCCTTGAACTCCACCTTGTCACGGCGAGCATAGGTGGGGCCGTACTGGTCAGTGATGAAGCGTCGCGCCGCCGTGCTCGCATCGTCCGAGATGCGGAAGGAATCAGTACGCATGTAGGTGATCAGGCCCGTCGGTCCCTGGCTCCCCAGCTCGACGCCTTCGTAGAGCTGCTGCGCCAGGCTCATCGTCCGGTTCGGCTTCATCCGCAGCCGGTTCGAGGCATCCTGTTGGAGCGTGCTGGTCTTGTAGGGCGGCGGCGCGTTCCGCATGCTGTCCTTGGTCTCGATCGACAGCACCTTGTAGCTGGCGCCATCGAGTTGCGCGACGATCTCATTGATCTGGCCTTCTTCGGTCAGCTCGAGCTTGTCCTCGCTGCCTTGCTTGCTGTGCAGCCGGGCGGCGAAGATGCGTTGCGGGAGATCGATCTTGGAGAGCATCGCGTCGAGCGTCCAGGATTCGACCGGAACGAACGTCTCGATCTCCTCTTCCCGCTCGCAGACCAACCGGACCGCGACCGATTGAACGCGGCCGGCACTGAGGCCCTTTCGGATCTTCTTCCAGAGCAAGGGGCTCAGCTTGTAGCCGACGAGCCGGTCGATCACACGGCGAGCTTGCTGCGCATCGACCAGATCCTGATTCATCGGACGCAACGCGTTGAGCGCCTTTTCCACAGCGGTGGGCGTGATCTCGTGCAACTCGATGCGGCGTGGGTCCTTCAGGTTGAGGACGTGCGCGAGATGCCAGGCGATCGCCTCGCCCTCGCGGTCCGGGTCGGATGCCAGGAGGATTTCAGAAGCGCCTTTGGCGGCGGCTTTCAAATCCTTGATCGTCGATTCCTTTCCCGGAATCGTCACGTATTCCGGCTTGAACGAATGCTCGATGTCGATCCCCAGGGTGCTCTTCGGCAGGTCGCGCACATGACCCATCGACGCGCGAATGTCGTACTTGGCACCAAGAAACCGGCCAAGCGTCTTGGCCTTCGCAGGGGATTCAACGATGATCAGTGGGTTTGCCATGTCAGGCTCGAGAAGAGCGGGTCACCGCTCCGCAGTCGCCGATTATATAGCCGTTCATTTCCAACAATGTCAAGCGCCGACTCACTTCCTTGACGTCAAGGTTCATCATGACCGCCAATTCATCATGATGGCGCGGTTCTACCCAATCAAGCAATTCCCAAACGGCAAAGAGTTCAGGTTCTTGCGGTCCTGAATCCGCGCGCGTACGCGCACGCGTGTGCGCGTGTACACGCGCCTGCGCTCGCGCGCGTGCGCGCGCGAGGTCGGCAAATTCCTCCAGCACATCCTCGACGGTTTGCACCAGTTTTGCGCCGTCTTTGATGAGCTGATGACCGCCGACCGCGAGTGGGTTCTCGATACTCCCCGGGACGCAGAACACCTCGCGTCCTTGCTCGCCCGCCATGCGCGCCGTGATCAGCGCGCCACTTCGCTGCGCCGCCTCAACGACAACGACGCCGAGGCTGAGGCCGCTGATGATGCGATTGCGCACCGGAAACCGACCCGGTAGCGGCAGCGTCCCGTTTTCGGCTTCGGTGATGACGGCCCCCGACGCGGCGATCGCTTGAGCCAGCTCGGCATGTTCGGGTGGATAGATCCGGTCCAGCCCTGTTGCCATGACCGCGATGGTTGGACTCCTCCCTTCCAGAGCGCCCCGGTGGGCTGCGGCATCGATGCCACGGGCCAGCCCGCTGACCACGACCACCCCGGCGTCCGACAGGTCGCGAGCCAGCCGGTGGGCGGTACGCCGACCGTACGGGGTCGCGTGCCGCGAGCCGACGATCGCGATCATCGGCTCAGATGGGAGTTGCCCCCTGACGAAGAGCCGCGCCGGCGGGTCATGGATTTGCTTGAGCCGCGCCGGATAGTCGGGATCGTCGAGCCAGACGACTTTCATCCACTTTCGCGGTACTGCAGCGCCTCGGCCACGTGCGCCTGCTCGATGTTGCTCTGCGCCTCCAGGTCGGCGATGGTGCGGGCAACCCGTTGGACCCGATGAATCGCCCGTCCGCTGAGCTGCAGCCGCTCGGCGGCGGTCTCCAGCAGCGCCTGGCTCGGGGCATCCAGCGCGGCGTCCCGCCGGAGCTGCGGACCCGTCAGCGCGCCATTCCAGGGGCCCTGCGGCCGGCGCTCCCGCTGGCGGGCACGCGCGCCCATGACTCGCTCGCGAACCCCAGCGCTGGCCTCGGCGACCGCGGTGCTGCGCAGCAGCTCGCCGGCCGCCTGCCGCGGCACCATCACCTGCAGATCGATCCGGTCCCGGATCGGGCCGGAGAGCCGGGCGCGATAGCGCTGACGCTCCAGCGGCGTGCACTCGCACAGCCGGCGTGGGTCGCCGGCGAAGCCACAGGGACATGGGTTCGATGCGGCGACCAGGATGAAGCGAGCTGGGAGCACGGCATGTCCGCGGGAACGCGCCACCGCCAACCGTCCCTCCTCGAGCGGTTGGCGCAGCGCTTCCAGGGCGTCCCGCCGGAACTCCGTGATCTCATCCATGAACAACACCCCGCGGTGAGCACGAGTGACCTCCCCGGGCCGTGGCGCCGCCCCGCCCCCGCCGACCAGGGCTGCCGGCGAGATGCTGTGGTGGGGAGCGCGAAACGGCGGGACCTCGAGCAGACCGGCGCCGGCGGGCAGCATGCCAACACAGGACGCGATCGAGGTCACCTCGACGGCCTCGCGCCGGCTGAGTGGGGGCAGGATCCCCGGAAGCGCGCGGGCGAGGAGCGTCTTGCCCGTGCCCGGTGGACCGACCAATAAGAGATGATGCGCGCCCGCGGCCGCGACCTCCAGCGCCCGCTTGGCATAGGGCTGACCGTGGACATCGGCCAGATCGACGTGAGCAGGTGGATTGGCGGATGGCGGCGGGGCGACCGACGATGCCTCCAGCGGCGCGCCCGACTCCCAGTGGGCTTTGAGCTGTCGCAGATGGTCGACGCCCACCACCATCGCACCCGTGGCGATCTTCGCCTCCGCCACATTGGCGGTCGGCACGTAGAAGCGTCGCACCCCGAGGCGGTCGAGGTGGGCAACGATCGCCAGCGTGCCGCGGATGGCGCGGAGCGTCCCATCCAGGGCGAGCTCGCCGAGCCAGGCGGCATCGCCCGGCAGGCCACGCTCCTGGCAGGCGTTGACGATGGCCGCGGCCATCGCCAGGTCGAAGCCACTCCCCTCTTTGGGAAGCTGCGCCGGCGCGAGGTTGATCGTCACTTTACGGCCGGGAAACTCGAAGCCGCTGTTGTTGATCGCGATCTTTACGCGTTCGCGGGCTTCCTGAAGCGCGCGGTCGCCGAGTCCCACGATGTGGAACCCGGGGAGGCCGTCGGCGATGTTCGCCTCCACCTCAACCCGGACACCATCGAGGCCGAACACCGTCCCGGAGAGGGCCCTGGCGAGCACCAGGGCCGATATTACACTAGTTTGTCTATCTGCGTTAGCTAGTACCCATGCTCTCGCGGCGCTTCAGCTCGCGCAACGCCACCAAGCCCTGGACCAAGAAGTAAAGGATCAGCAGCCGAATGACAATTCCTTGATAGCTGCCTGAGGCGACGGTCAGGACTCCATCGATCGCGTACAGTCCGGTGGCGACCCCCAGCGCCAGCAACGACCCGCGCATGGTGAAATATCCGAAGACGATCAGGATCGCGCCTTCCACAGCGAACACCTCTGGCAGGAACTGGACCCGACCCAACGCGACGACGAGACCGAGCAGGATCGTCAAACCGCCGATGACGTAGAGGGCGATGTAGGCGTTCCGATAGCGTCGCCGAAGTTTCGACTCGTCAAGCGCCTTCATCGTGACCTCGCTTTCCCTGATGATTGGCCGATGACCGTCATCCTAGCGCCGTCCTTCGCCCAGTAGGCGCGCATCCCATGCCATGGAGGCACGTCGCCGCGCGCGCTCTCGGATGGGTGACCACCCTGCCATATCGGTGGCGCGACAACGTCCACCTCGGACCGCGCCTCCTCGGGAATGGCCGGCTGCGGATTTCCGGTCCCGGCCGAGTGGAGTTCGGGGCTGACGTTAATGCCTGGTCGCACGCCGAGGTCAATCGCCTCATCACCACCCGCCCGGAGGCGGTCATCCGCATCGGTCGCCACGCGCGGCTGAATGGCTGCACCATCGTCGCCGCCGAGCGGGTCGAGGTCGGGGCGGATTGCGTGCTGGGCTCCTGCGAGCTCCGGGACCATCTCCCCTATTCCGAGTCGCCGGTCGATCGCCGGCGCCCCGGCCGGGCCCAACCGGTGGTGATCGAGGACAACGTCTGGATCGGCGGACAGGTCTCGATCCTCCCCGGAGTCCGGATCGGGCGCGACACGGTCGTCGGCATCCACGCCGTCGTCTTCGACGACATTCCCCCCGGGGTCATCGTCGGCGGAAATCCCGCACGCGTGCTCCGGCGGCTTGATTCTGGCGCCAGCGGGGATAATCGAAGCGAGTGAAGACCAACCCACCGCCGCCGACCTGCGATCAGTGCAAGCACATGCCGCGCTGGGAACGGATCAACGGGCCAGACCAATCCGTCCGGCTCGACGACGGGCGCGAGGTGACGCGCCGAGGCCAGGTCTGGGTGTGCACCCATTGCGGCCACCAGGTGCCGGTCTCGTTCGAGGCATGGACCTGACGACCGCCGCCAGCACCCGCCTCGAGCGGCTGCGCCAGGTGCTCGAGCATCGTGTCCGGCGCACTATCGACACGGCGCCACCGCTGATCCGGGCCGGCGTGCTGATTCCCCTGGTGTCGCGCGGCCACGATATCGAGGTGCTCTTCACGCGGCGTACGGACACGGTTCTGACTCACAAAGGCCAGATCTCCTTCCCTGGTGGGCAGCGCGAGGACTCAGACGTGGAGACGGTCGAGACGGCGCTGCGCGAAAGCTACGAGGAGATCGGCCTCGAACCATCGCGCGTCACGGTGCTCGGCGAGCTGGACGACGTCTTCACCGCAGTCAGCAGCTTTGTCATCACCCCCGTGGTCGGCCTGGTCGAGGGCGGCGTCGATAACCTTGTGCTGGCGCCGGACGAGGTGAAGAGTCTGCTGGTGGTCCCGGTCGCCCAGCTGCTGGATCCGCAGGTGCACACGACCGAGACGCGGAATGTCGGCGAGCAGCAGTACCGAATTCATTACTACACAGTCGGCGACGACGTCATCTGGGGCGCCACCGGGCGGATCGTCTACCAGTTCCTCAAGGCCTGGGAAGACGCCGCCTGACCACCGCCGGCGCGTTTCTCGAAGCGACCATCGAATCGCAACCGGACGTGCTGGCGCGTCTTCTCCATGACCCACCGTCGGCATCCGCCGTCGCACGGTTATCGGACCGGTCGCGCATTTTCATCGTCGGCACCGGGACCAGCTACCACGGCGCGCTCGTCGGACAGCACCTGCTGCGGAGCGCGGGCATCGACGCCTGGGCGATTCCCGCGTTTGAGTTCGCGAACTATCCACCACGAATCAAGACGGATGACGGCCTCGTGCTGCTCAGTCATCGCGGAACCAAGCGTTTCAGTCAGGCGGCGCTCGAGCGGTTGGCGAGCCAGGATCACTGGCTGGCGATCACGGGCGAGGGCTCCCCGCTGAGCGGCCTGGGCGTCGTCCACACGGTTCC
>VBFF01000035.1:14215-19984 GCA_005889285.1 Chloroflexota bacterium | reverse complement strand
GGTTATCTGGTCAGCTCACAGGTTGGAGATCTCTCCGGCCGCGAGACGGACGCCGGCACCGTGGTGGTCGCCGTCCCGGCATCGCGCTACGCCGATGCATTGAGTGAGCTGCGCCAACTCGGCAAAGCGACGCAGCAGCAGGTCACCAGCCAGGACGTCAGCGGTGAATACGTCGACCTGCAGGCACGCCTCAAGAACCAACAGGCGCAACTGGCGGTCATGCTCGATCTGATGCGCCGCGCGCAGAGCATCGCCGACAGCATCGCGGTGCAGAACCAGCTGTCGGCCGTCACCGGAGAGATCGAGCAGATTCAGGGTCGCCTCCGCTATCTCGACCAGCGCACCACCTACTCGACGATCACGCTTCGCTTCTACACGGTCGCGGCGACGCCGGCACAACCGAGCCTGTGGGATCGGAGTGGCCTCGCCAGCTCGCTCGGAACGGCCGGGCAAGCGTTCGTCGCGGTGATCGGTGGCATGCTCGTTGTCGGCGGTTTCTTCCTGCCGTTCCTGCTGCTCATCGCCCTGGGCCTGGGCATCTGGCGGCTGTTGCCCGCGTCCCTCCGGCCTACCCTGCGCAGACCGACGTCAGCCTGAGGCCTCCTCCCTGTGGAAGCGGTCGATGAGGAATCGCTTGTGCGCGAGTAGCCGGTCCATGTCGGTTCGGTGGACGACCTCTGCCACTTGTCGCATCTCGGCATCGAGGAAGTCGAGCTCCTCGCCCAGCACATCGACCGCGGCGCGGCCGTGGCTGCCCGGCTGCGAGGAGATATAGCCGGTCGGGAGGCGCAAGTAGGCATCGATCGCGGTCGGCAGGTAGTCGGAGACGGTCCGCTCGATTAGATAAAGCTCCGGCGCCCCGAGCGGGAGACAGTCCAGGTGCGGAAGGATCTCGGTACGGGTGGTCAGCTCGATCCGCTGTAAGCGGACCAGGATTCCCGGAGGGACCCGGGGCGCCACCGCCGCGATCTGCTCCGACAGCGATTTCTGCAGCCGCCGCGGATCGAAGCCAAAACGATTGATGCGCGGGGTGCCGTGGGTAGCGAGGGCGCCCGCCAGGTAGAGGCCGGCGACCAGCAGGATCCCCTGCAATCCGACCGGGTCAGCCAGGACGAGCCCGGCGCCCAGCAGCGCCAGCGCCGAGCCGGTCAGATTGCGTCGGCTGGTCAGGTAGGACACGAGCCCGCGCCCAGGAGCGGACGCGGGCAGCGACGAGCGGTAGGGCGCGATCGCGCTTCCCATGAGCTTCCCCCGTCGCTAGGGTGTGCGCACCGGCAGCTTCAGCTCCTCGGGGATTGAGGCGAGCTCGGTTGCCGGTGCCTCGTGCGCGCGTTCCAAGTACGTCTGGGCGCGCGCGACCTCCCTGGAGAGCGCATCGATCGTCTGCCGCATGGTCTCGAGCGCCTGAAGCTTGGAGGCATCGATGGTATCGATGGTGGCGTAGATATTGGCGAAGGCTGCCTGTAGCTTCTCGATGCTGACCGTCGCGCTCGCCGCCTGCTCGTGCACGCCGGCGGATTGCTGGCGCAGCATCGCCGAGGTGCCCTCGATCATGTCGGCGGTCGTTTCGTTCAGTGCGCCGATCTGATCCAGCACGAGCTTCTGGTTGACCAGGCCCTGCGCCGTCATGACCGCCGTGCGCAGCGCGGACACCGTGGTCGTGGTCGCGCGGTCGACGCCCTTGACGAGCTCGAGATTGTTCTTGCGGACGAGCTCGAGCGCCAGGTAACCCTGGGCGCTGACGGCAAGCTGGGTGGCGAGATCCTGAGTTTTCTGGCGAACGTAGAAGAGGCAGTCCTCGCGCAACGTCTTGGCCCGCTCCGGATCTTGCTCCTGCACCTCCTGGATGCGAGCATCCAGTGCGGCATCCATGCGGCGGGCGAGGTAGAGATATTGCTTGAGCCGATCCATGACGGCCCACAAGTTGAGCTTCTCCTGCTCGATCGCGGCATTGTCCTTGAGCAGCTCGTCCTGCCCCCGGTACAGCGCCTGCACGATCGCGTTGAGATGACCCTGGGCCGACTCGTACTTGCCGAAGTAATCGCGCAGCCGGTTGCCCAGCGGCAGGACGCCGAAGAGCCGGCGACGATCGAGCAGCCCGCGGTCCGACGGGTCGAGATCTTCGACCGTGCGGCGCAGTTGGAGGAGAGCGCTGGAGACGGAGGATTTGTCCTGCGCGCGGGCCAGCGCGCCGACCGGCCGATCGAGCATCCGATTGGACACGCTGGCGGACTGCTTGATCTCTTCGTTGCCGAGCGCGTGGATGCCGTCAACCTTTTTCTTGAAGGCTTCCGAACGAGGATCAGCGGCCAGCAGCGCGTCGAGGTAGGTAGCCACGGCGGCGTCGAGGCGCGCGGTCGTTTGTGGGTCGAGCGTGATCATCGGGGCAGGGGTCGCGGACGGGTCGGCTGGCGTCAGAGAAAGGTCAGAGTTCGCCTCGACCGTCGTGCGCATGGACTCGCTCCTTTTGCTAAGCCCGTGGGCGGATACGGAATGGTTTTTCCCGAAAATCGGCCTTCTCACACGTGAAAAATCGCTCCCCGTGCCCGGATACGTCGAAGTGAATTCGGGACAGCAACGGTAGGCTTAGAGTTGTGAAGGCCAGCGAGATGGACGGGCGCATGTTCCTCGAGGGGGCGCGGGTATGGGCACGGGCAGGCGCGACCACCGACGCCATCGATCCGGCCACCGCGGAGCCATTCGCCAGGGTGGCCCTGGGCGACAAGGCTGATGTCGACGCGGCGGTGGCGTCCGCCAGGGCGGCGGCAGGCGGCTGGGCGGGGCTGGCGCCAGTGCGCCGCGTTCGACTCTTAAACCGGCTCGCCAGCTTGCTCCGCGAGCATAGCCGGGAGTTGGCCGAGATGGAGAGCCTCGATGTCGGCAAGCCGTTGCGCCAGGCGGAAGACGACGTCGCGGCGGCCGCCGGCTACTTCGAATACTTCGCCGGCGTTGCCGACAAGGTCTTCGGCTCGAGCATTCCCCTGGGAAAAGGCTTCGTCGACTTCACGCTTCGCGAGCCGTTGGGCGTTTCGGCCCAGATCGTTCCCTGGAACTACCCGCTGCGGCTGGCCTCGCGGGGGATCGCGCCCGCACTGGCCTGCGGCAATGCCGTCGTGGCAAAACCGGCCGCGGAAGCAGGCCTCAGCATCATCCGGCTCGCGGAGCTGGCGGTCGAGGCGGGCCTGCCGCCCGGCGTCTTCAATGTGGTGACCGGTGGGAGAGAAACCGGCGCGGCGCTTGCCTCCCACCCCGGTATCAACCACATCACCTTCACGGGTTCGGTCCCGACCGGAATCGCGATCATGAAAGCCGCCGCGGACAATGTCGTGCCGGTGACGCTCGAACTCGGCGGCAAGTCGCCGAACATCGTCTTTGCCGACGCCGACCTGGAACGGGCCGCCGCCTCTGCCGCCACCACGTTGATGCAGAACTCGGCGCAAACGTGCACCGCGCCGACTCGACTCTTGCTCGAGGCGCCGGCTCATGACCGCTTCGTCGAGCTGCTCGCGAAGCGGATCGCGACGATCCGCCTGGGCCGGGGGCTCGATAACCCGGACATGGGCCCGGTGGTCAGCGAGCGCCAGATGGAGCGTGTCCTCGGCTTCATCGCCACCGGCGCGAAGGACGGGGCGAGGGCTGTGGTGGGTGGCCGCCGCGCGGACGGCGCAGGACTTAACCGCGGCTTCTTTATCGAGCCGACGCTCCTCGACCAGGTGGCCCCGGGGACGGCGCTGGGGCAGGAAGAGATCTTCGGCCCGGTGCTGACCGTCACGACCTTTGGATCACTGGATGAGGCGATCGACGTCGCCAACAGGACGCCCTACGGGCTCGTGACCGGGGTCTGGACGCGCGACCTGAGCCGGGCGCTGACCGTCGCCACCGCGGTGAAATCAGGACAGGTGCGCGTCAACAGCTACAGCGTCGAGGGCAGCATCGGCCTGCCCTTTGGCGGCTACAAGCGCAGCGGATTCGGGCGCGAGCAAGGCGTCGAAGCACTGGCGAACTACACCCAGGTCAAGAACGTGATGATCAACTTCGGTTGAGGTCGATGTCACCCTAATCGCGCGACATTTCGCCGACGCGCGCGCCGTCTGTGCCGTGGAGACTGGCGCGCGCCCCTCCCCTTGTGGCAGCGTTAGCGGCGGAGATGCTGCTCGAGCTCGTCCTTTTCTTTACGTTGGCCGCCGCGATCACGACCGCGGCGGTGATGGTTCCGGGACTGGTCCGAGCGCGCGGCTGGGCCGGCATCCCGCTCACACTCGCGATCTTGATCGCCGCCGGCTGGCTGACAGGGCTGATCGTGCACGATCCCGTGGCGGCGACCATTCTTCCGCTGTTCGGCGTGGGTGCCGTGATCGAGACCCGTCGCCACCTGCCGCAATGGAGCTTCCTCGCCGCTCAGCTGCTGTCGGCCTTGCTGGTGGCCTCGGTCGTCTACCTGATCTATGCGGGCGCCCAGCCATTTGTCGACCGCCTGGGGCTTCTGGGCACCGCCGGTTCGATCGTCCTGCTCCTGCTCGAGGCCAGCGCCCTGGCGCTCAGCGTCTATTACTTGTTCGAGATCCTGGACGTCTTCAGCCGATGGACCCGAACCGCCCATCGCGCCGAATCCTCGTATCAGCCTCCCGTGGCCATCCAGGTGCCCTGCTACAACGAGCCGATCGAGGTGGTGCGAGAGACCCTGGCCGCGCTTTCCCACCTCGATTACCCCAACGTCCTGGTCCAGGTCGTCGACAACAACACCAAAGACCCGCAGGTATGGCGTCCCCTCGAGGCACTCTGCGCCGAGCTGGGATCGCCCTTTCAGTTCATCCATCTCGATCCCTGGCCCGGCTACAAGGCGGGCGCGCTCAACGAAGCCACTCGCCGCTTGCCGGCGCACATCACCATCCTGGGCATCGTCGATGCCGATTACGTCGTGAGACCGGGCTTCCTGAAGGAGATGGTCGGCCACTTCGCCGATGACCGAGTCGCCTTCGTGCAGACACCGCAGAACTATCGGGATTGGAAGGACAGCGGCTACCTCCGCGGCCTCTTTTACAGCTACCGCTATTTCTTCGACGTCACGATGCCGGCCCGCGCCAACCGCAACGCCATCATCTTTGCCGGAACGATGGGCTTGATCCGGCGGTCGGCGCTGGAAGGGATCGGCGGTTGGGAGGAAAGCGTGATCACCGAGGACGCCGAGGCAAGCCTTCGCATGCTTGGGCTCGGTTCCGTCGGTGTCTTCGAGCCAACCGTCTGGGGCGAAGGCTTGATGCCACTGAGTTTCGATGGCCTGAAGAAGCAACGGTTCCGCTGGGCGCTCGGGGGCATCCAGATCCTGCGCCGGCAATGGCGGGAGCTGCTGCCGTTTACGCGACATCGGCTGCACCTCACCTGGGGCCAGCGCCTCCATTACCTCTTCGGCAGCGTGCACTGGTTCGGCGACCTGCTGACCGTCGGCTTCACCCTCCTCTTGCTGCTGACCGCCGTCGCCGCCACCATCCATCACCGGCTTCCCGTCCGTGAGCTGACCGGTCCGATCCTCATCGTGCCGCTCGCCTTCCTGGTAACCGGTGTGCTGCGTGGACTCTGGGCCTTGCGGCGGGCCGAGCAGTGCAGTTGGGGTGACGCGTTGCGCGCGCTCGGGATCTGGTTCGCCTTGAGTTGGGTTGTCACGCTCGCCGTCGTGCGCGGATTGCACAGCCGCCAGGCGGCCTTCTTGCGGACGGCCAAGCAGAAAGCCACAGGCAACCGGCTCTGGCCGGCGGTGCGCTCCTCCGCGGT
>VBFF01000035.1:0-14162 GCA_005889285.1 Chloroflexota bacterium | reverse complement strand
CACCCGCAGTCCCGACCGCCATCCTGGCGCTCATGCTCCTCTTTGAGGCCTGGATCTTTGGCAGCGCGCCGTGGGCGAGCTTCGCCGCGGAAGGGATCCAGCTGACCCCCTTCCGAAGGATCTACGGCCGGTCCGCACAGAACACCGGCGAGCGCCCCGACGTGGCGACGCGGGCCGCCGCCTTGATTCCCGGCGCGCTGGCCCTGGTCGTGATCGGCGTCCTGGCGTATGGCCTGCTCAACGCGCCGCCGGAAAGCGGCCCTCCGCGACAGGCCGACCTGCCAACGATCGGAAGCATCACGCAGCGGCAGCTGCCGGCGAGCGGGCCGGCCCCGACTCCGTCGGCCGCCTCCACACCGACTGCGGCACCGACGCCGTCGCCGAGCGGGCCCCCCAGCCCAACGCCATCGCCGAGCGCGCCGTCGAGCCCCTAGGGCTGGTTCAGCTGCGCGAGCAAAGCCAATCCGTCGAGATCGTCAAGGTTGTACCACTGGAACATCACGCGCTCGATGCCAAGGGGCGACCACGCGCCGAGCTGCGAGGCCGCTTGATCCGGTGTGCCGACGATCCAGCCGCGTCGCCGCAGCTCCTCCGCCGCGGCTGCCGGCGGCACGCCCGAAAGCGCACCCAAAAATGACTGCATCCAGCGCCCCTTCTCGGCTACCTCCTTCGCATCGCGGCCGAGCAACGCGCCGCCCATCCAGGAACGCCGAATCGTCGTGGGGTCACGGCCAACCGCCCGGCAGTGTTCTTCGAGCTTGGCGCGCTTGACCCGATAGACCTCGGGCGTGTGGGCGTGACTGTTCCACTCGTCCGCCTCGCGAGCCACGATGCGGAGCAGCCGGACTTCGCCGTCACCCCCGATCAGGAGCGGAGGGGCCGGCTGTTGCTGCGGTCGTGGATAGGCGGCGGCGCCGCGCAGCGAGTAGTAGCGTCCGTCGAGATCGACCGGTCCACCGGTCCACAGGGCCTTGATGACGGCGATCCCCTCCTCGAAACGGTCGAAGCGTTCCTTGAGCGGTGGAAGCCCGATCCCAAACGCCTCGTGCTCGGAGACATTCCATCCGGCGCCGACCCCGAGGACCAGCCGGCCGTCGGAGAGCCGGTCGACAGCGGCGGCCATCCGGGCGAGCAGGGCCGGGTGTCGAAAGGTCATCGGGCTCACCAGCGGGCCGAACCGGATCCGGCGAGTCCGTTGCGCCAACGCCGTCAGCGACGTCCAGCATTCGAGCGCCGGTCGATGCAGGTCCCCACTGAGGCTGAAGAAATGATCCGAGCGCCAGAGCGAATCGAGGCCGAGCTGTTCGACACGATCAGCGATTCGAAACCAGTGCTCCCAGGTCAGTCCCTCCTGGGCTTCGATCATCACCGCGATCTTCATCGCTGCTGACGTTAACGCAACGAGCGCAGCGGCGACGCGTCTGGAATAGCGGCCGGGATGACGCGGTTACACCAGATGGAATGCCCGCGGTTACTGTCGACAGCATCCTGGCGCTGCCCCGAATCCCGGACCCGGACCGGGCCAGCACCGTCGAGCGTCCCGTACTGGCCATCACGACCGCGCCGAAGGGTGTCGAGGGCGAGGGCTTCCCGGTGCGGCGTGCCTTTTACGGGCTTGATCAACGCCACCTCGATCCCTTTATTCACATGGACCAGATGGGCGAGGTGGAATACGGTCCGGGTGAGCCGAAGGGTACCGCGTGGCACCCGCACCGCGGATTCGAGACCGTCACCTACATGATCGACGGAACCTTTCAACACCAGGACTCGACCGGCGGCGGCGGCCTCATCACCAACGGCGCGACGCAATGGATGACGGCCGGCGCGGGAATCCTGCATATCGAGCGGCCGCCCGAGGCGTTGATCGCGAGCGGCGGACTCTTCCACGGCATCCAGCTCTGGGTCAACCTTCCGTCCGGTCAGAAGTGGACGCCACCGCGCTACCAGGACATCGGTGCTACGCGTGTCATGCTGCTTTCTTCAGCTGACGGGGGCGCGCTGGTGCGCGTGATCGCGGGCGACCTCGCCGGTCACCGTGGACCAGGCGTCACCCACACGGCGATCACCCTGCTGCACGCGACCATCAATCCTGGAGCCGAGCTACGCCTACCGTGGCGCCGGGATTTCAACGGCCTTTCGTACGTTCTGGCCGGCCGCGGAACGGTGGGCGCGAAGCGGGCGGTGATCGGATCTGGTCAGCTGGCGGCGTTTGGCGCGGGCGACGTGATCAGCCTGACCGCCGACCTCGCGCAGGAAAGCCGCTCGCCGAACCTCGAGGTGCTGGTGCTGGGTGGTGAGCCGATCGGTGAGCCGGTTGCCTGGTACGGGCCATTTGTGATGAACACCCACGCGGAGCTGGCCCAGGCCTTCGATGACTACCGACGAGGCCGCATGGGCACGATTCCCGCAACCCGTATCGGCGGCTAGCCGCTCGAAGCTCGCGAAGGTGCTGGGCTAGTCCCCGCGCGGACCGCCGACCGGGTTCCCCTCGGCGTCGACGGTCTGCTGTGCGACCTGACTCATCGCAGAAGCGCCGTCACCCGGATACACGATGACGGGTGTCCCGATCGGCGCCCACTGGTAGAGCGTGGTCACGGCCGCCAGCGGCAGGTGGACGCAGCCGTGGCTGGCGAAGGGACCGTTCTGCGAGCCGGGACCGAGCGTGGCGTCGGGTTGCCAGCTGGCATCGTGGAGGCCTTCGCCGTTATCGGTAAACCACAGCACCATCCGAACCGGGGTATCCGGGTACCACTCGGGCGAGCCCTTGGGCCACGGCGACTGCATCGTCCAGGGTGAGTCCTTGCGGGTGACCCGCATCGCGCCAATGTCGGTCGCGAGCGCTGGCCGACCAGTCGTCACGAGCGTATCGACAGTCACCCGACCGCGGTCGTACGCGATCAGCCGCTGCGCCTGCAGCGAGATGGTAATCAGCCGCGTCGGTCCGCTCTGCATCAGCTTCGCGTGGAGCTGCCTCGCGTAGTGTTGAATGCCCGCGTCCGCGAGCGCAAGGGACCTGGTATCGGCTGCGCCCAGCATCGCGCCGTAGCGCTCCAGCGCGGCATTCAGTCGATCGGCCCATCCGAGTTTGAGGAAAAAGGCGATCGTGGCGTCATTGCGACCGTCGGAAAGCGCGGCCTCTGCCGACACGCGCAGCGCCGCGGGATCGGCGTGGTAGCGCGCGCGGAGCTGGGTCGCCTCCGCCTGGACGGCGCCCTCCTCCGCGGCGCCGGGCGCGCTCGCGAGAGTCGCGTTCTGGAGCGACGGGCCATTCCGGGCGACCGCGTTCGCCCCGGGCACGCTCAGTCCGAGCGCCACCACCGCGACCGCGATCAGCAGGGTGCGCCGTGGCCGGGGGACCGGCCGCGCCATTTGCCCGACTAGCCGGGAACTCACGCTAGCAAACATAGTGTTAGTCCTATTGTAATATTCGTGGGAAGCACGGCGGCGGCGACCGTACCATTGGGTGGATGGCGCTGCGTTCCTATGCGGGCACGGTGCGGGCGCCCGAATTTCCGAAGGGCCTCGACTGGATCAACGTCGCGCGGCCGCTGCACATCGCCGATCTACGCGGACGGCTCGCCATCATCGACTTCTGGACCTTCTGTTGAATCAACTGTATGCACACGTTTCCGCAGTTGCGGACGATCGAGCGCAAATATGGCGACCGGGTGATCGTGATCGGCGTCCACTCGCCCAAATTCCCGGCGGAGCGCGAGACAGCGAACCTTCGCGAGGCCGTGCTGCGCTACCGCATCGAGCACCCGGTCGTCAACGACCGCGACTTCGCCGTCTGGAACCAGTTTGGCGGCCGCGCCTGGCCGACCTTGATGTTCGTCGACCCGCAGGGCCGCGTCATCGGCAAGCACGAGGGTGAGCTGCCCTTCGAACAGTTCGATCCGCTGGTTGGCGGGATGCTGAAGGAATTCGAGGAGCGCGGAATCCTCGACCCCAGCGCGGCCACCATCGCGCTCGAGCAGATCCAGGAGCCGGCGCACACTTTGAAATTTCCGGGCAAGGTGCTGGCGGCAAAAGAGGCGCTCTATATCGCGGATACCAACCACCACCGGATCGTGCAGGCAGCCCTGGACGGCTCGATTCAGAAGACGTACGGCAGCGGCGATCCGGGACTTCTCGACGGTCCGGCCGGGCAAGCGGCGTTCCAGCAACCCCAGGGGATGGCGATGTCTGGTACGACGCTCTACGTCGCCGACACGGAGAACCACGCGATCCGGTCGATCGACATGGAGTCTGGTGCCGTGACGACGCTCGCCGGGACGGGGGAGCAAGCCCAGGGAGCCGCTGCGCCCGGCGGGCCGGGCCGCGCGACGGCGCTGAGCTCGCCGTGGGATCTGGCCCTGGCCGGTCGTCTGCTCTACATCGCGATGGCCGGCACGCACCAGGTCTGGTCGCTTGACCTCGATACCGGTGCCGTCGCGCCCTTCGCCGGCACGGGCCGCGAAGGACTCCTCGACGGACCGGCCGCAGAGGCATGGTTTGCGCAGCCCAGCGGCCTTGCGCTGGCCGGCGCCTCCCTCTACGTGGCCGACTCCGAGGTGAGCGCGGTCCGTAACATCCAGCTGCCTACCAAGGTGGTGACCACGATCGCCGGCGAGGACCTCTTCGTCTTCGGCGACCAGGACGGTGAAGGCGACGCGGTTCGCCTGCAGCATCCCCTTGGGATCACGACCCGTGATGGCGTCCTGTTCCTGGCGGACAGCTACAACAACAAGATCAAACGCGTCGAGCCAGGACGCCGCGCGGTGACAACCTGGTTGGGCAGCGGGGCGGCGGGCTGCGGCGAGGGACCCGGCACCTCAGCCGCCTTCCGCGAGCCCGGCGGCGTCTGCGCCGGACTCAACGGCCTCTATATCGCGGACACGAACAACCACCGCATCGCCGTTGCCGATTGGGCGACCGGCATGGTCCGCACCCTGATCGGCGGCTGATCAACCCTCGGCCTTTACGGGCCGATGGAGCGCCAGTAGAATGGGGCCACCCTGGGGGGGCAGGGCGGAGGTCGGGGAATGCGGACGCTCTCGTTCCTTGGACTCGACGCCGCCGAGCGCCCGCGTTTGAGCGCGACGTCGATCCGTCAGCTTGCCCGGCTCGGCACCGTGGTGCGCTGGCCGGGCCTGCTCTTCGCCGCCATCCTGTCGTTGGCCGTGCCACCGCGGTCATCCGTCGGGCTGGCTCTCGTCCTGGTCTGGGTCACGCTCTACAACGCGTGGGGCATGATCGCCATCTCGAGAGCCGATGACCAGTCGATCTTGCGGATCGGCCGAGCCCTGACGCTACTCGATACCGTCAGCTACTTCCTGGTGCTCTTCGTGTTTGGCGGGGTCGGCGCCAGCACCAGCATCTACGCCGCCTACATTCTGCTCATCGTGTGGATGGTGGCCTACGACGGCGCCGAGGGGGCGATGCTCTGTGTGGGTATTTTCGTCCTCGGCATGATCGCCCTCCATGCGGCCCTCAATGCGGTCTACGGCCAGGGCTTTGCGAGCCGGGACGTCGTCTTGTGGAGCCTCATCATGGTCGTGGCCGGTGCCATCCTGGCGGCCTACGACCGAATCGTCATCGGGGGCGTGTTACCGCAGGCGCCTGGGAGCACTGCCGCGACCATCGAGACACCGGTGAGCAGCGCCGCTGTTCCCGCGGTTCGCCTGTCCCCTCGAGAGCAGGAGGTTTTGCAGCTGGTCTCGGAGGGCTACTCGAATTCGATGATCGCGGGTCGTCTCCACCTCAGCGAGAACACGATCAAGACCTACGTCGAAAATCTCCTGAACCGGTTCAACGCCCGCAACCGGGCCGAGGCCGTGGCGGCCGCGTCGCGGCAGAACCTGATCTAGAAAACCCGCCGTCTCCCCCGTTCGGCCTCCCCCGATTGGACCCGCGTGAGCCCCATCTTTCATCACCCTGGGGGATGCCGGTCGCGACGCCAGCACCGTAGGCTGTTGCCAGTGGGGGCGCCGATCGATCCGGGGGGCGCTCCGATGGCGACCAGGATGGTGGGGGGTTTCATCCTGGTCGCCTTTTTTCTGTGTGGCCTCCTCGCCTGGCCGGGACGGCGCCGCTGGCCGGTCTGGTTGATCACCGGCCTCTGCGGCTCGCTCTGTGCGGCACTGGCGCTCACCCTGGCCGACACGGCGGATGGGGTGGTGGCGCCGTTGCGGCTAGGCGCGGTGGCGCTCACCGCCGGCTTCCTCGCGACCGCCGCGGTACGCGATCTCCGCGACCCGCTGCGCTGATCGCTCGCGGCGATCTCGCCGCCTCGCCGCCTTGACCAAGTGAGTGGCTGTCAGGTATTGTTATATCCGTACTGTTAGCAACACCTTGTGGAGGGATTGGCAAATGATCCTGTTCCTGATCCTCTTGGTCCTGGCCGCCGCCGGGGTCGGCCTCTACGCGACAGAGAACACCGGCACGCACGACGTCACGCTCTGGCAGTGGCACTGGTCCGCGGTCCCCGACTGGGTCCCGGTCGTCGTGACCGCCGCCGTCGTCGGCGGCCTGTTCGTGCTCTACATGCTCTACTCGGGGCTGGTGCACGGCGTCCGCGTCGGCTCGATGCGCCGGCGGGTCACGACCCGCGAATCGACGATCAACGACCTTGGCCGCGAAAACCAGCGATTGCGTGAAGAGAACGCCCGGGTCCGCAGCGAGCTTCGCGGCATGGACCGCGGCGTGGCGGCGACTAACGACCGCCGTGTACTGGAGACGCCCGCGCGGGAGCCGGTGCCCACCTATGGGAACGTCAATCGCGACGCCAACGGTGAACCGGTCGGAGCGGACGCACCGGTGGACCGCTCCCGCACGGCACCCTACCGGCCGCGCGTGACGTTTGGCGAGCGTGTTCGCGCATTCTTCACCGGACGGGAGCCGGCGGGGTCCTGACGCGGACCTTCCCGTGTGGTCCTCGTGCAGAACAGGGTCTCGGCGACGGGGTCCTGTTTTTTCTCTCGCTGCGTTGCCCGGCTTGACAGCTAGCACGCCCTGTCAGCTAAATTGATACCGTCGATAGCAACTGGCGAATCGCGGGCCTGACGCTCCTCGGTGAGACGTCCCGTTCAAAGGAGGCGAGAAATGCCGGCAAGCGGCAAGCGAGGCTTCGGTTCCATGGATGAAGCAAAACAGCGGGAAATCGCCAGCAAGGGTGGCCAGGCCGCGCACCTGAAGGGCTCGGCGCACGAGTTCTCCTCCGAGGAGGCCCGGCAAGCGGGCAGCAAGGGCGGCAGGGCGGCGCACGAAAAAGGATCGGCGCACGAGTTCTCCTCCGAGGAAGCGCGAGCGGCCGGGCGCAAGGGCGGCGAAGCTTCCAGCCAGGATCGCACCCGCATGGCCGAGATCGGCCGCGAGGGCGGTAAACACTAGAAACGCGAAGGAGGAAACCCCGGTCGGGGCTCCCTCCCTAATCGTTTACAGCGCGCCGACCAGTTCCTGGATGCGCGCCTCCGAGAGCGTGACGTCGGAAAGGGTCCCGGCGAAGTAGGCATCGTACGCCGCCAGGTCGAGCAGGCCGTGACCGCTCAGGTTGAAGAGAATGGTCGGCGACTCGCCGCGATCGCGCGCCTTGACGGCTTCGTCGATGACGGCGCGGATCGCGTGGGCGCTCTCCGGCGCGGGAATCGTCCCCTCGGCCCGCGCAAACTGCACGGCGGCGTCAAAGACACTGCGTTGCGGGTAGGCGACGCCCTCGATGTAGCCGTGATCGACGAGTGCCGATACCAGCGGCGCCATCCCGTGGTAGCGCAACCCACCGGCATGGATGCCATCTGGAATGAAGTTATGGCCAAGCGTGTGCATCTTCACCAGCGGCGTCATCTCGCCCGTGTCGCCAAAATCGTAGGTGTATTTGCCGCGCGTGATCGACGGACACGCCTCCGGCTCCGCGGCAAGGAAGCGCGTCTTGGTGCGTCCCTGTATCCGGTCGCGCAGGAACGGAAAGGCCAGCCCCGAGAAGTTACTTCCACCGCCGACGCAGCCGACCACGATGTCCGGCATCGCCTCGGCGCGCTCCATCTGCAGCAACGCCTCCTCCCCGATGATCGTCTGGTGCATCAGCACATGGTTGAGGACGCTACCGAGTGAATACTTCGTGTCGTCGCGACCGGCGGCGTCTTCCACCGCCTCGGAGATCGCGATGCCCAGGCTGCCGGTGGAATCCGGGTTCTCGGCGCGGATACGCCGCCCCACCTGAGTGCGGTCAGACGGGCTCGGGACGACTTCGGCGCCCCAAACGTGCATCATGCTCTTGCGGTAGGGCTTCTGCTCGAAGCTGATGCGGACCATATAGATCATGCATTCGAGGCCGAAGAGCTTGCTGGCAAACGCCAGCGCGCTCCCCCACTGCCCGGCTCCGGTTTCGGTCGAGAGCCGTTTGGTGCCCTCGGCTTTGTTGTAGAACGCCTGCGCCACCGCCGTGTTCGGCTTGTGCGAGCCGGCCGGACTGACGCCTTCGTACTTGTAGTAGATCTTCGCCGTCGTCTTCAACTCCCGCTCCAACCGGCTGGCGCGCATCAGCGGTGTTGGCCGCCATAGCCGCAGTGCGTCCTGCACCGGGCTCGGAATGTCGATGTATCGCTCCTGCGAGACCTCCTGCTTGATCAGCTCCATGGGGAAAAGTGGGGCGAGGTCTTGCGGACCGATCGGTTGCTTCGTGCCTGGATGTAATGGCGGGCTTCCCGGAAACGGCAGGTCCGCCTGGATGTTGTACCAGCGCGTCGGCATCTCTCGCTCGTCGAGCAGGATCTTGGTGGCGGCTTCGGGCGCGTGAATGCTCATTGGCTAGCTCCCTCCTGTAGTGCCTAGGTTTTAGCATGGACGGCACCTTGATGCAAAGGCCCGATCAGCCCGCCATGCTGGCCGCCCTGGAACGCCTGGTCGCAACCGAGTCGCCCTCCTCGGACAAGACGCGCTGCGACGCCTGCGCGGACGAGATCGCCAAACTCTTCCAGCAACGCCTCGGGGTGGCCCCCATCCGGCACCGGCGGCCCGACGCCGGCGACCACCTGGAGATCCGTATCGGCGAAGGCAGCGGGCCGGTCGTGCTGCTGTGCCACCACGACACCGTCTGGCCGGAAGGCACGCTCGGGCGGTTGCCATTCCACGTCCAGGGCGATCGCGTCACCGGCCCCGGGAGCTATGACATGAAAGCCGGCATCGTGGAGGCCGCCTTTGCGCTCGAGCACGCGCGGCCACGTCGACCGGTGGTGGTCCTGTCGACATCCGACGAGGAGATCGGCAGCGCCAGCTCGCGGGCGTTGATCGAGGAAACGGCGCGCCAGGCGGTCGCCGTGCTGGTCCTGGAGCCGGCGGTCACCGGTGGCGCCATCAAGACCGCCCGCAAGGGCATCGCGGATTTCGTCCTCGAGGTGGATGGCCGGGCGGCCCACGCCGGGGTCGAACCGGAGAAGGGGGTGAGCGCGATCGAGGAGCTGGCACACCAGGTGCTGGCCCTGAAGGGGCTGGCCCGACCGGCCCTGGGGACGACGATCAACGTCGGGGTCGTGGGGGGCGGGACGCGGCCCAACGTCGTGGCGGCGCACGCCCGGGCGGAAATCGATGTCCGATTCGCGCGCGCCTCCGAGGCGGAACGCGTGGTCGCCGCCATCCAGGGCCTGCAGCCCAACCTGGAGGGAGCCCGCCTTCGCATCAGCGGCGGCATCGACCGTCCGCCCATGGAGCGCAGCCCCGGCGTCATCCGGCTGGCACAACTCGCCCAACGCCTCGCTACCGACGTGGGCTTCACCTTGAGCGAGATGAGCACGGGCGGCGCAAGCGATGGCAACTTCACCGCCGCCATGGGTGTGCCGACCCTCGATGGCCTGGGACCCGACGGCGGCGGCGCTCACGCGGACTCGGAGCACCTGCTGGTGGAGAGTTGGCTGCAGCGCACCCAGCTGTTGAGGCTGTTGATCGAGGCGTTGTAGCCACCGGAGCAATCACTCAGTCAGCCGGCTGGCGACTGAGGCGTGACCGGTTCGGGCGACTTGACGAGGCGCGGACCGCCTGTGTTAGGGTTGACGACGGTCCGTTACGCTCCGTTCTAGCTCATCGCCTCCTCCCGTCTTCGCCGCGGACCAGAAGGGTTGGCGTTTCCACTGCCGGAGGGAAGGCTTCTTGAGCGTTACATCGTTTATTGGTATTGTGTCAAAGGCTCGTGCCCATATCTTGCGGTTGACCAGCGCCAAACTCCAGGATCTTGTGGCCTCTGATTGGGCCGCGCGGGCGGTCCTGCGTTACTGGCGCCTCCGGGCCCATACGCTCTCCGCACTCAGAGTGCTGCGTCAGCATCGCCGGCGACCGTCAGTGAACCTCGTAGGCCACATGCTGGTCCTCGGATTGGGATTCGTGCTGGTCGTCCCCGGCATGAGCGGCCGGACCGAGCCGACCCGGGCCATTGCCGCCCAGCATTCGGGCTACGTCGCCAGCGCCGCGACGTGGACGACCGCGGCACGCGCCCGCAATGCCGTGGAAATGCGCGAGGTTGCCAAGGCGTCAACGCTCGAGGAACGACCAGCGCCGCCCGTGATCGAGGCGGCTCCCGCGATTGGCACACGGGTCGCGCCGAAGCCGGCGCAAGCCAGCACCTTTACGCCCCCTCCTGGATCTGGCGGGGATGGCCTGGCCGCCATCTATGCCGTCTTTGGGAACAGTCCTGGCCTCAGCTGGGCCTTGCGCGTGGCCAACTGCGAGAGCCATTACAACCCGCTCGCGATCAACCGTTCGAGTGGCGCCAGCGGACTCTTCCAGTTCATGCCATCCACCTGGAATGCCAACTTCCCGGGCCAGAACATCTGGGACCCGTATGCTCAGGCGCGCGCGGCGCTGGCCTTTTACAACGCCGGACGTCAGAGCGCCTGGACCTGTAAGTAACGCCTCGCGAGCCCGCTAGGGCGCGCGCACGCCCGGAGCCGGCCTCGGCCGTCGCGCACGCATGCCACCGGCACTGGCGCGCTAGCATGTGGCCCGTGCCGCCCCGCGCATCAGCCTCCCCGCCGCCGGTCGACATCCGCCTCGTCCGCACACACGACGAGTTCGCCGCCTGCGAGGCGATGAGTCGGGACATCTGGGGCGCCGCCGAGCGCAACGTCGTGCCGCGCGAGTTGCTCCTGACGATGCAGCACAATGGCGGCCTCGTTCATGGTGCTTTCCTCGCGGCCGGGCGACTGGTCGGCTTCTGCTTCGCGTTTCTTGGCCGGCGCGATGGCCAGCTGCGCTTGTGCTCGCACCAGCTGGGGGTCCTTGAAGCGTTCCGCGGAACTGGCATCGGAATCGCCTTGAAGCAGGCTCAGCGGTACGATGCGTTGAGACTGGGAGTCGAGCTGGTGACCTGGACTTTCGACCCACTGGAGGCGCGCAACGCCTATATCAATCTGCACCGCCTCGGCTGCATCGCGCGCCTCTACGATCGGGACCATTACGGGGCGATGGAGGACGAGCTCAACCGCGGGCTGCCGTCGGATCGGCTCGAGGCCGAGTGGTGGCTGCGTCGCACAAAGCCCCTCCCGGCGGGGGATCCCGCGGTGATGTTGCGCGTGGGCGGCGACGGTGAGCCCGTCCGGGAGCAGCTCGACGTGAGCCCCGGCACGACCCTGCTGATCAGCGTGCCACCCGATTTCCAGGCGGTCAAACGCGCTAGCCCCGAGCTCGCCTTGCGCTGGCGCATGGAGAGCCGGGCAGCGTTCGAGGCGGCGCTGACCGCCGGGCTGGTCGCCGTCGATTTCCGCCGCGACGGCACCTACGTGATGGCACCGCCGGAGTGAAGATCGACGCGGTCGAGCTACGCGTTCTCAAGATGCGCTTGCTGAAGCCCTTTCGCACCAGCTTCGGGGTCCAGCAGGACCGGTACCCCCTCCTGGTTCGTCTGGAGATCGACGGGCGATCCCAATGGGGGGAGTGCGTTGCCGGCGAAGGTCCATGGTATTCGTACGAAACCGTCGAAACCGCGTGGCAGGTTCTCAAGGGCTATTTACTCCCGGCGGTGATCGGGCGCGACCTCGCGAACGTCGATGCCTTGGAAACGCTTTTCGCTCCGGTCCGTGGTCACCACATGGCGAAGGCGTGCATCGAGATGGCCTTCACCGCCGCGCTCGCCGAGCACGCCCGCAAACCGCTCGCCGCGTTCCTGGGTGGCGTCCGCGATCGGGTGGAGACCGGGGTCAGCATCGGCATCCAATCGACGGTCGACGAGCTGCTGGAGAACATCGGTGCGAGCCTCGCCCAGGGTTATCGGCGCATCAAGGTAAAGATCGAGCCCGGCTGGGATGTGATGGCGCTCGGCGCGATCCGCGAGCGTTATCCGGAGATCACCCTGATGGCCGATGCCAACGCGGCCTACGATCTCGACGACGCCGATCACCTGGCGCAGCTCGACCGCTTCGGGCTCCTCATGCTGGAGCAGCCGCTTGCCGCCGGCGACCTGATCGATCACGCCGCGCTGCAACGACAGATGCGCACGCCGATTTGCCTGGACGAGAGCATCGAGTCGGCCCGGGATGCGCGCCAGGCGCTGCAGCTCGGCGCCTGCCAGGTGATCAACATCAAGCCGGGGCGGGTCGGTGGCTTCGCCGAGTCGCGCCGGATCCATGACATCGCCGTGAACGCGGGCGTCCCTGTCTGGTGCGGCGGCATGCTCGAGACCGGCATCGGTCGTGCCGGCAACGTGGCGTTGGCCACACTCCCCAATTTCCGCCTACCGGGCGATCTTTCCGCCAGCGACCGCTACTGGGCCGAGGACATCATCGAGCCGCCTTTTACCCTGCAACGCGGAGGAACGGTTTCGGTGCCGACCCGCTGGGGTCTTGGTGTGCGCGTCAAAGTCGATCTGGTCGAGCGGCTGACCGTCCGGCGCGAGACGATCAGCGCCTAAAGAAGAACGCCGCCACCTAGAGAAAAAAAGCCGCCAGCGCGAGGATCACGTAGACGCCGATCAGCTGTACGCCTTCCAACCAGTTGCTGTGGCCGTCGCGTGAGATGACCGCGACGATAAGGGTGGCGATGAACACCGCGCCGATCTCGAAGCCGGTGAAGACGAAGTCCATCGGCCGGCCCACCAGCAAGCTGATGAAGACCATCGCCGGCGCGACGAAGAGCGCAACCTGGGTGGAAGAGCCGACCGCGATCTCGAGCGTGACGTCCACTTTGTTGCGGATCGCAAAGAACACCGCCGATGCGTGCTCGGCCGCATTACCGATGACGGGGATCAGGATGAGTCCCACGAAGATCGGCGAGATCTTGAGCGTCTGTAGCGCGGGGTTGAGGGCCGAGACGAGCAGTTCGGACTCGAAGCCGACCAGCAACGCGGCGCCCAACAAGACTCCGGCCGCTAACGCCCTGGACCACTCGGGTTTCTCATTCGACGCCGGGGTGCGAAACAGGTGCGCGCTGGTGAACTGCATGAAGACGAGCGCGGACGCGTAGAGCACGATCAGCGTGGCCGCCACTCCGGCGGAGACGATCTCGCGGTCGCCGCTGGAGACAGTCGGCGCCGTCGCCACGAGCAGCGCCGGCACGCCCAACCCAGCGACGGCCAGGACGAGCGACCCGGTATGAACGCCCGCGGCGCGCGCACTAAACCCTTGCTCGCCGCAGCGGAGCCCGCCCACGAAGAGCGAGACTCCCAGGACCAACAGAAGGTTGCCGACGATGGACCCGATCAACGACGCCTTGACGACCTCGAAGTTCCCGGCTGCGATCAGCAGCACCGCGACGATCAGCTCGGTCAGGTTCCCGAAGGTTGCGTTGAGAAGGCCGCCCAGCTGCGGGCCGACCCGGATGGCGAGCTGGTCGGTCGCGCGCCCGATCAGGCCCGCCAGCGGAACGATGGCGAGCGCCGAAGTGATGAACGTCAGCAACGGCTGATGCGTCGATTCCGCGAGTAGGGACACCGGAATGAAGACGAGCAGCCAGTTGATCGAGGGACGCAACAACCACGCCCAAGCGCGCACTGGACTCCATTATCCGGACAAGCGTCGACACTGGCGCCCCGTTTTGCAGGCAAAAGAAAAAGACCTCGGCGATGACCTACTCTTCCAGACCGTTGCCAGCCCAGTACCATCGGCGCTGACGGGCTTAACTGCTGTGTTCGGGATGGGAACAGGTGTTTCCCCGTCGCTATGGTCACCGAAGTCTTTTCCTTCGATCGCTGCGAAGAAGTGCTT
>VBFF01000034.1 GCA_005889285.1 Chloroflexota bacterium | reverse complement strand
GAGGCGCGTCGGGTCGCCGACGCCCACGGGCTTCCGCTGTTCTCGTTGCCGGCGACAACGCCGCTCGATCAGGTCGAGCAATCGGTGCTGCACTACATCGTCGACCGGCGCGCTGAGTTGCACGAGCGCGCGCAGGACTTGCATCGCCAGCTGAGTGAGCTCGCGCTGGCCGGACGCGGCCTGCCTGCCTTGTTGGCGCGGCTGCACGAGCTGACCGGCGTGCCCGTCCTGCTCGAGCGAGACGCCACCGTCGACTACGTGGGCGGCGGCCGGCTGTCCGAGAGCACCTCCGCGGCGATTGCCGCCGAGCGCCCGGCGCTGGAGGAGTGGTTGCGAGAGGTGCCCCTCAGCGCCTTCGATCCGCCGGTTGCGGTGCGACCGCTTCTCGATGGCCAGGCGCGGCTGGTCGCGCCTATCCTGGTGCAGGGCAGCATCGCGGGGTTCCTGTCGTTGCTGGGCTCCGATGGCGAGCTCGGGGAGATGCACCGCCTGGCGGTGGGCCGGGCCGCGCATGCCTGCGCCATCGAGCTGGTTCGGGCGCGCGCCGCCCACGACGCCCGCGACGAGGTCGACGAGGAGTTGCTCGACGTGCTGACGGCGGGACGGCCGGGCTCGCACCAGGCGGCCCGCGACCGCGCGAAGCGCAAGGGCTTCGACGTCGATGCACCCTATCTCCTTGTCGCGGCGGAGCCGGCGGAGCGGGGTCACGCGCCCAAGGTGCGGGCGGCGTGGGAGCGCCTGCTCGCCACCATGCGGAGCAGCGCGCTGGTACGCGAGCGCGGCGATTCGATCCTGGCGTTGGTGAGCCTGGCGGGGAAGCGGAGCATCGAGCCCAGGGCCCTCGTGGAGCAGCTGCATCGCGCGGCGCGAGCCGCCAGTAGCCCGGTCGCGCTCGGTTACGGTGCGGTCCGGACGGGAACGACGGAGATCGCCAGCGGCGCGCGCGAGGCCGAGCAGGCCGTGAGCATGGGCCGGCGCCTGTTCGGACCAGACAGCGCAACCGCCTTCAAGAACCTGGGCCTCTACCGGCTTCTCTACGCGCTGGAGCCACTTCCGGAGGTGCGCGCGTTTCGCGATGACGCGCTGGGCCGGCTGGGCGCAAAGGACCGCCGCGGTGTGCTTCTCGAGACGCTGGGGGCCTACCTTGCGACCAACGGCAGTCCCACCGAGGCGGCCGACCTCCTGCACCTGCATCGCAACACCGTGCTCTATCGGCTGGGCCGGATCGAAGACCTGCTCGGGGTCGACCTGCGCAATGCCGAAGTCCGGCTCGGATTGCATCTCGCGCTGAAGATCGGCGAAATTCTGGCGTCGTAACCCGACGAACGCGCGGCGGTGGGGCCGCGCCTACTTCGGATGTATGCGGATGACGTCCGGAATCTGCGGTGCCGGGGGCAGCGGACCGACGACGGGCGCCGGCCCGGCGCCGAGCGCCGAGAGGACCTCGGCGGCGATCGCGGCGTGTCCCTGATCGCCGGGATGGAACCAGTCGGTGCGACCGAGATAACTCGACCCGCCTTCCGGAGCGTGAAAGTCGTTGACGCCGTAAAACCCATTCAGGCTGACGAAGGTCCCGCCGTGACGCTCGCACGCCTGCGCAATGATCGTGTCAAAACTCGGGGCCGGCAGCCAGCTACCGATGCAAGGAGGCAAAGACGTCTGCCGGCGTGCTGAAGCCGACATCATTCGTGCCCAACTCGATCGTCACCAGCGCGGGATGGGCGGCCGCCACGGCGCCCAGCTGCGGGATTGCCCAGGCCGCTTTTGCGCCACTGCGAGCCACGAGGTTGAGGTTCATTCCCAGCTTGTCGGCAACCAGCGCGGGAAAGGTGCCGTCCTGCGCCGTGGCGAACCGGCCGGCACTGATGCTATCGCCCAGGGCGACGTAGACCTTCCCCTGCAGGCCTTCGTTGTCGGTTCCCGCGTGCACGCCGATCACCTCATTCGGTGCCATCGACGGACCCTTCGCGGCCGGCTGCCCGATGGCGAGAACAAATAGCAGAGCCCAAACTAGATATGTCACGACCCTCGGGGTGCGCGTCCGTATAGCCGCTGACCCCATCCTCCTCCGACCATTGTGCCAGCCACACCCCTGATGGCGCTCCCGTGAGGGTCGATCACCGACGCTAAACCAGTCCCGACTCCAGGGTGGTGACCATCTCGGCCAGGGCTCGGACGGCCCAGTTTGGACGGTCGGTCATGCCGAAAAGCTGCAGGCGGGCCTCGGCGAGATGCTCGGCCGCCTGGCGGCGGCAGGTGGCCTGCGCGCTGGCCTGCGTGATGATGGCGCGCGCCGTCTCCATTTCGGCGGCGGTGAACCGGGCTCGGGTCAACAGGGCGCGCAGCACGCGGCGGTTCCCGGCCGCTCCGCCTTTGAGCGCGACCAGCGTCGGCAGCGTCTTCTTTCCATTCTTGAGATCGCTGCCGACCGCCTTGCCCGTCTGCGAGCTCGAGCCCCAGACGCCGAGCATGTCGTCGATCACCTGGAATGCGACGCCGAGGTGGTAGCCGAACTTGCCGGCCTTGTCGAGCGACGCGTCGCCCATGCCGGCAGCAAGGCCGCCGAGCCGGGCGGAACACTCGAATAGTGCCGCCGTCTTGAGGCCGATCATCTCCATGTACTCGTCGACGGAGACGTCGACGCGCTGTTCGAACTGCAGGTCGATCACCTGGCCGCGGCAGAGGGCGAGCATCGCCTCGGAAAGCAGGGAAAGCGCTGGTCGCGTGCGGTCGGCGTACCGGGCAGGCAACAGGTCGACGACCGCGCGCGTGACGAGCGCCTCCAGTGCGGCACCGGCGTTGATCGCCTGGCCCACGCCCCAGACCTTCCAGACCGAGGGCCGGCCCCGGCGCAGCTCGTCGCGGTCCTGAACGTCGTCGAAGACCAGCGAGAAATTGTGCACCAGCTCGACGGCGACGGCCGCCCACAACGCGTCCGCGTAGCGCTTGCCAAAGGCTTCGCAGGTGAGCAGGGCGATATTCGCCCGCAGCCGCTTGCCGGGGCGCTCGCCGGCCTTGCGCAACCCGAGGTGGTACTGGACCATCTCGGTGAGCAATGAGCTCTGGCTAGACCCGGCCCGCTGGGAGAGGCGCGAGAGCTCGCGGTCGAGCGCCTGGTTCATCGCCTGCAGTCGATCGGTGCGGCTGGCGAAGCTCTTGGTCTTCAACGCCCCCACCCTGCCCACCCCCGCAAGCGGGGGAGGGGAAATAGCAATGTCACTTGATTTCCGTCGGTGGGTTGGCATGCAGGGCGGCGATGTTCGGTGCGCCGGCGCAAAACATGGCAACCCGCAGCTGCCAGGCGAAGCCATCGAGCAGGCGGCGGACCGGCTCTTCGCCTTCCGACGCCGCCGCCAGGACGGCGTGGGCGAAGCCGGTGAGGTCCGCGCCCAGGCCGATCGCCTTGGCGGCATCGAGCCCGTGGTGCAGCCCGCCGCTGGCGATCAGCGGCAGCTGTGGCGCCGCACGGTGGGTTGAGACCAGCGCCTCCGACGTCGGGATGCCCCACTCGGAAAACGCCAGAGCGAGTTCGACCTCCTCGGGCCGCTCCCGCCGGAAGGCCTCCACGCGGGCGAAACTCGTCCCGCCGAGCCCGGCGACATCGATGGCCGCCACGCCAGCCACGGCCAGCAGCCGCGCGGTGCGCTCTGAGATGCCGCAGCCGACCTCCTTGACGATCACGGGCACGGGCAGCTCCTTACAGAGGACGCCGATCTTCTCGATCAGTCCCTTGAAGTTGTGGTCGCCCTCCTGCTGCAGGGCCTCTTGCAGCGGATTGAGATGCAGCACCAGGGCATCGGCCCCGATCATCTCGATCGCTTCCAGCGCCTGCTCCGTGCGCATGCCGTAGTTCAGCTGGACGGCGCCGAGGTTGGCGAAGAGCAGGACGTCGGGGGCGACGCTACGCACCTGGTAGGTGGGACGCAGGTCCTTGTGCGTCAGGCCGGCTCGCTGTGAGCCGACGCCGAAGGCGATGCCGACCGTCTGGGCCACCAGCGCCAGCCGCCGGTTGATGTCGCCCGCGGCCTGCGCGCCGCCCGTCATGCTCGAGATCAGGAAGGGCAGCTTGAGCGGTTTGCCCAGAAAGCTGGTGCTGGTGTCGATCGCGTCCAGGTCCAGCTCCGGGAGCGCCTGGTGGGTAAACGCGAAGCGCTCGAAGCCGGCGCCGCGGGTCGACTGAACCGAGGCTTCGAGGGACAGCCGGAGATGGTCGAGCTTGCGCTGGGCGATGCGAGAGACCGGATGGCCGTTCGCGTCCAGCGCCATGGGGTTTAGCTCGCGCGGCCGCCGCGGCGTCTGGCGTGCTCGGGTGCTCGTCGTGCACGTCGGCCTCGAGGGCATCCGGATTTTCTGCCTGGCGCTTGCGCATCATCTGGATGAAGTAGTCGACGATGATGGGGTCGAACTGGGTCCCCTTGCCGGCTTCCAGCTGGGCGAGCGCGAACTCGGGGGTGCGGCGCTGACGGTAGGGGCGGGTCGAGGTCATGGCGTGATAGGCATCGCAGACGGAGACGATGCGCGCGTGCAGCGGGATGTTCTGGCCCGCCAGGCCGTCCGGGTAGCCGCTGCCGTCGTACCACTCGTGGTGATGCAAGACGACGTTCAAGATTTGCCGGAAGGCCTTGATCGGCTGCAGGATGCGCGCACCCAGGATGGGGTGCATGCGCATGATGAGCTTCTCGTCCTCGTCGAGCTTGCCTTCTTTGAGCAGGACCTTGTCGACGACGCCGATCTTGCCGACGTCGTGCAGGATCGCGGCCAGGCGCAGCTGGTTCTTGTGCGCCCCCGACAGCTGCAACATGTCGCCCAGGTCCTCGGCCAGCTTCGCCACCGACTGCGAGTGACCGCTGGTGTAGGGGTCCTTGGCGTCGATCGAGGCCGCCAGGGCGTTGAGCGCCTCCAGCGTCGATTCGCTGTTCGGCGACAGCATGCCTTCGGCGAGCTCCTCCAGGTGGCTGGAGTTGGCGATCTGGCCGAGCCGCTTCTCCAGCGTCGCCACCATGCCGGGGCCGACCGTGTCGGCGCTCGCCAGCTGGGCGACGACCTCGCTGAGGACTGAGTCGAGGGCGGCGACGCTTTCCAGCTCGCAAGCGCCGCAGATGCAGTTGCGGCCGCGCTTCTTCGCCATGTACATGGCAAGGTCGGCGCGGTTCAGCAGCTCATCACGGTTGCGGGCATCGACTGGATAGGTGGCCCATCCGACCGAGGCGGTGAGCGGGGCGAAGATCGTCTTGGGGTTGTACATGAAGACTTTGGAGAGCGTGTCGCAGATCTCCTGCGCCCGGATCGGCGCGGTCTGGATGTCGACTCCCGGCAGGATGGCGACGAACTCCTCGCCGCCGTAACGGGTCACGGTGTCCTCGCGTCGCATGGTGGAAGAAATCGTGCGGGCCGCGGCTTTCAACGCGACGTCACCGGCCGCGTGGCCGAAGCTGTCGTTGTAGACCTTGAAGCGGTCGAGGTCGATCATCATCACCGTGATCGACCCGCCGGTGTCCTTGGTCTTCTCCATCTCTTCGTCGAACCTCGTATGGAAGTAGCGGTGGTTCGGCAGCCCGGTCACCGAGTCGGTGACGGAGAGCTTCTGGGCCTGGTCGAGGGCGTGGGCGTTGCGCATCGCGATGCCGGCGCGCTCGGCGAAGGTCAGCATCAGTTCCATCTCGGTCTGACGGAGAGGTTGCTCGCGGCCCATGAAGCCGACGATCATGTCGGCGATCGCGCGGGCGCCGTGGAACACCGGGATCCGAAACCACATACCGGCCGGCAGCGGCTTGTGCTCGTTGGGTAAAAGCAGGTTCGGGTCGGCGACAGCGATCACCTGCTCGCCAGTCGCGGGCGTCAGCGCCAGCCGGGCCGTCGTCAGATCGACCCCGGCGTGCTGCGCCTTCAGCTCGGGCGTCCAGTCGACGTAGAGCATCGAGGCCGGCGGCGTCGACTCGTCCTGGCCGATCAGCGGCGGCATCTGGACCTGCATCAGGAAGGCGTCGGCGTTGAGCAGGGAGCGGCCCTTGTCGGCGGTCAGCTGGCAGGTCTGCTCGAACTCCAGGTCACGGTTCAGCTCGACGGTTACTTCCGAGAGCGAGGCGTGCGCCCGCTCCAGCTCCTCCTGCAACGCACGCTCCGCCCGCCGGGCACGGTCGCCGACGAAACCGACGAAGATGCCGGTGAGGGCGACGAAACCGGTGCGCATCGCCAGGTTGGTGAGGTCGTTCGGCGTCAGCGCCGTGCCCAGGACGGTGTTGCCGTAGTAGACGACCGCGGTGTAGCTGAGCGCAATCGTGAGGACGGCGACGATTGCCGCGAGGCCACCGAATCGGACGGCCGTGGTGACGGTCACCACGAAGTAGGCGAGGAAGAAGGGTGAGGCCAGGGGACCTGCCAGGCCGCCGGTGACGGCCACGCCGCCGGTCACGAGCAGGACGTCGCCGATGGCCGAGATATACCCGCTCGTCAGCCATTGCGGCTTGTGCGGCAGCAGCACGACGAGCAGTGTCAGGTTGTAGATCGCACCCAGGCCGATGAGGGCCAGCAGGGTCACCAGTGACTGGCGGTTGAGGCTCGATGCCAGGAAGGGGAGGGCACCGAGCGATACGAGGATGGCGAGCCAGCGGATCCAGATGATGCGCCGCTCCATCTCGATCGCCGAGGCATCCGGCTTGCCGGCGGCAGTGGCCTTGCGGGCGCCGAGCTTCAAGTTGATGGAGCTGCTCATGGAGCGCTTAGCTGGCCTTCAGCGCCCGATCGGGCCGGCCCTGGCTATGGCGCCCGCCCGGGACTTCGTAGAAGTCGAGCAAGACCTGCGTGCTGTCGATCAGGTGGCTGAGGAATTGCTGGGTGATGCCGGTGCGTCGCTCGCGCGCGATCGCCTTCTTGAGCTGCTCGAACTCTTCCTCCATCAGGTGACGGACCGCGTCGCGGGCGCTGTCGAGGGTGCGCTCGGCGGATCCGCCAGAGATCAGGTCGACCGAGTTGAAGCGGCCCTGCGCCGACTCACGCTCGTGCGTGCGCAGGTCGTTGGCCAGCCGCACCACGCGCGAGGCCTGGCAGATGTGGCCGAAGATTCGGTTCTTGAGTTCCTGTGACACGTCCTGGTAGGAAAACGCCAGAATCGAGACCTGCACGATGGGGAAGGAGCTGCTGTACATGCCGTTCGCCAGGTAGGCGTCGAGCGTGACGCGCTCCTTGTGCTTGAGCCAGTGGTTTTCCTGGAGCATGGTCCAGATCGACTTCTCCCAGACCAGCCGGCGCATCGCGGTCCATTCCTCGGGAACCTCGTCCTCGCGGAACTGCTCCTCGATCTTGCGCGTCACGGTGGCGTTGACCAGCGGCATCTGGCTCAGATCGCGGTTGGGCCAGAGTAGGAAGTTCTGGCAGACGCGGCGGTAGTCGGCAAGGTCCAGCTCGGCATGTTCTTCCTCGAGGTAGTCGTCGATGTAGACGATGTAGGCCATCGTCCGCGCCAGAGTGAGAGCCTGCTCGAAGCTGGCGCTTGGGTGGAGCAGCACGGCGGCGCGGCAGACCTCGCCCAGCATGTCGGCGCCGCGCGGGTTGGCATCCACGAGGTGGCGGACCACGGCGGCTTTATCCGCCTGCCGCAGGAGGTTCTCTTTGAGCTTGTTAATCCGCCGGTCTAACATGTTCGCTCCTCGCAAGCAGGATCTGGGCGGAAAGCACCGCAGAACGGACAACCTGGGTTGGCCCGTAGAGTGTCTTGCCGACCCACATAGGAATGACGGGCTCGCCCTCGGTTTCATTCAGGTAGGCGGCAGCCCGGCGCAGCGGCTCCCTGATCTGGGCCTGGAATTCGGACGGAGCCAGCATCAGGGCCTGCACCGCGTAGGCAGTCTCCTCCGGGGTGCCCTGGCTGAACCAGCCCCAGGAGCCGTCCTGGCGCTGACTCTTGGCAAACCAGCTAAAGGCCGGCGTGCAGAGCTCCGGTGCCGACGCGGTGAGCGCGAAGACGGCGTGGGCGGTGGCATAGAAGGGGGAACCATGCCACTTCTACGCGCGCATCACGCAGGTACTTGACGACCTTTTGCTGAATCACGTGCTGGCGGGGGGACGCTGGAGCGACCTGGAGCACTTCGAGGACGTGGGCATTGGCCGTCACGGACGCGTCACGCTCGAGGGGGAAAGTGAAGAAGAAGTTCACCCCTTCGAAGGGCCGCAGCGGCCCCGCCGAGATGGGGAAGCCGTAGCGGTGCAAGACGCTGAGCGTCAGGGCCGTGTCATCCGAGTCGGGCCGGAGTCCCTCCATCGAGACGCCCACGCCGTCGTCGGTGAGCGCCTGCGCCAGATAGCGCACCAGCGGCTGCGCCTCGGCCGGGCGCAGCTCGGCGCGGGCCAGGTTGTAGAGCACCCAGGCGATCTCGAAAACCTCGAAGGGCGCGACGGTCGGAAGGCTGCCGTCGCCACGATTGGCCATCAGCATGGCGATGTATTCGTTCGCCTGCTCGTCGCGGGTCTTGAGCAAGAAATACGCGGTGGCCGAGGGCGAATTCGCGAAGGAGCCGTTGGAAGAGAGCTGCTTACGGGCCGCCTCGACGTCGAGGCGGTTCCCCAGATATTCGATCGAGTGCAGCAGCGGCGTCGCGACGTTATAGATGAGGCGGGGCGGGACGTGGCCGATCTTCGCGTCACGCTGGGCGGAGATGCCCATGAAGCGCTCGTAGGGGAGGGGCAGCTCCCGAAGCTTGGCCGCGTCGAGCATGGCCGGCAGCACGAGCTCGAAGCCGGCCAGGTCCGGGCCGGTCTGCCAGTTGCCGGTGTCCTCGTGGACGAAGCGCAGCGCCCGTACCCGGGCGCGGTGCGCGGCCCCATCCTGGAGGGGCTGAGGCAGGTCGGCCAGCGCGACGAGCGCGCTCAGGGTCGAGATCAACTTGTCCTTGGGAATCGGCAGCGTGGTCCCAAAGCTGCCGTCGGCATTCTGGCTGCGCAGCAGCCAGCTCAACGTTTGGGGATAGGCCATGGCGTTCGGGTCGTTGGGCTCGCGCAGGCGGGCGACGAAGGCGGTGTCGTAGGCGGCCGGCGAGATGGCGCCCTGCTGCAGCGATGCCAGCAGCTCGCGGGTGGCGGCCGGCTGTGGCCGCTCGCCTGGGCGCTGGGCAACCTCTTGCGTCGTGTAGTGCACGTCGTTGATTTCCGTAGCAGCGACCCCCTTGGATGGCGCTTCGGTGAGCGCCTACGCGGAGGCTACTGCCGGTGGATTGCGGGAGACGTTACGTCTCAATCGCTCGTATGGCACTAAAGCGCCACTCGCGAGGGCCGACGGCCCGACGTCCCGACGTCACCGGGCCGTGTTGCGGGTCACAGGCCGATGACCCGGGAAAGCGACCCCAGTTCCAGGCGTTGTCCAAATACGGGTCTTGCGGGACGGGGCCCGAAAAGAGGGACGGGTGTTTGCGGCGAGGGCGTTATCGGGCGGGCTGGACCGGCGCGCCAGCTGCATGGTGATGGTGCATAGCGCCTACACCGCGTCCAACCTGCTCGCCGGGACCTTTCTCTCGATCTTCCTCTGGCGGGCCAGCCACGACCTGACCCCGATCGCCATCTACAGCGGGCTGAGCGCGGTCATGATTCCGGTTGCCTTCCTCGCCAACGGACTGGTATGGCGCCGATTGGGCGCCGGCGCCTCGATCCGCCTGGGCCTGTTTGGCAACGGCCTCTCCTACCTGCTGATCCTGCTCCTGGGAACGGATGCCCCGCACTGGGTGGTGGCCCTCGGGCTGCTTCGGGGCGTTTCCGAAGGCTTCTACTGGTCCGGCTTCCACCTGGTCAGCTACGACACGACCTCGGACCGCGACCGTGACCGCTATTTCGGCGCCCAGGCGACGGCCAGCCTGTTGCTGACCGCCACCCTCCCGCCGGCGGCGGGCGCGATCATCGTGGCCGGCACCCACATCGCCGGCACCGACCGCGGTTATCAGATGGTGTTCGCGCTGTCGACGGTCGTCTTGATGGCCGCCATGGTGCTGGCCGGGCAGTTGCCCTCCGCGGCGCGCCAGCGGCTGTCGCTCCGCCGGGTCGCCACCCTGGCGCGCCGGAATCCGGATTGGCGCTGGGTCACCCGGGCGCGGCTCGCCGACGGTTTCACCGGGAGCCTGGTCGGTCTCGTGCTGACGATCTTGATGTTCCTGGTGCTCAAAAACGAGCAGCAGGTGGGCAACTTCAACGGCCTGATGGGGCTGCTGGGCGTCGGCATCAGCCTCGCGCTGGCCACCTTCATGAAGCCGCAACACCGGATCGCGTGCGCCCTCGTGGGCGGCTCGCTGCTGGTGCTCTCCACCTTCTTGTTGCCCTTATACCTGAGCGCCTGGGCGATCGTCGGCTTCGGATTGTTGCGCGCCGTCGGCGGGCCGCTCCACGGCAACGCCCTCGCGCCCGTGGCGTTGCAGGTCATCGACCGCGATCCGACGCCGCAGGCGATGCGCTACGACTACATCGTCCACCAGGAGCTCTGCCTGGGGATCGGGCGGGTGCTGAGTATCGGCTGCTTCCTGTTGCTCGCCGCGCCCATCAACCAGATGCTGCTCGCCCGTATCGTCGTTGTCGTGGCGGGCGCGGCGCCCATCCTGATCTGGGCGGCCTTTGCGCGCATCCCCCAGATGCCCTCCATCGCCGATGCCGACAATCGCGCACTGCCCGCGGTGGCATAGCGTTAGGCCACTCGTAACGGTCGAATCCTATTGGCCGCTCCAACGTTTATAGAGATAGCGGGTAATTGAGGCCAGACGCCAGCTCGCGAGAACCATGAAAGTGCGCAGCCGAACAACACGTCGGGGTCAATCGATGGTCGAGTACGCCATCATCCTGGTGCTGATCGCCTGCGTCTGCATTGGCGTGATCTCCGTTCTCGGCAACCAGGTCAGCGCCTCCTTTCAGGACATCGAGGAAGCGCTCATGAACCCCGATGACCCGGGAGCGACCGCCACCTATACTTGCCCGGACAGCACGCCGGCCGTCCTGCACGGTCACAAGTACCACTGCCACTAGCCGGATCCGGGGTGGTGGAGCGAAAGAGACTCGAACTCTCGACCTCCGCAATGCGAGTGCGGCGCTCTGCCAGCTGAGCTATCGCCCCGGTTCGGGATTATACGTTTGCCCGACCTATCCGAAGGCTTTGCCTGATCGAGCTTGTTTGATTCTCATGGGGCTCGCATAGACTAGCCATATATGGCGCTCAGGCCCGACCAGACGACGCCGCCCCAGAGCCCCAAAACCCCGCGTCAGCCGGGGTCCTGGCTTCGAATCGCCCTGCTGGCCGGGCTCAGTCTGTACATCGTGATCCTGCTCTCGCCGGTTCTGAGCCGGTTCGGCGGGCCGGCCCGGGTCGACCTCAGCTATTCGCAGCTGCTGACGCAGGTCGACAACGGCAACGTGGCGGACATCACCATCCAGGGCCAGAGCGCCCAGGGTGACCTGAAGTCGTCATTTACCAGCAACGGGGTCACGAACACCCAATTCAGCGCCACCGTGCCGGACAACGTCGGGCTGACCGACCCGACCTTCTTTCCCCTGTTGAAGAGTAAAGATGTCGCGACCGTGGTCAAGCAAGACACCGGTGGCCTTGGAAGCCTGCTGTTCACGTTCCTGCCGTTCCTGGTGCTGATCGCGATCTGGATCTGGTTTGTCCGACGGAGCGGCCAGGCGGCGCAGGGCATTTTCAGTTTCGGCCGCAGCCGCGCCCGCATGCAGGAGCCCGGCACCCCCAAGACCACCTTCCATGACGTGGCCGGGGTGGAGCAGGCGCAGTTCGAGCTGCAGGAGATGGTCGATTTCCTCCGCGATCCGCAGAAGTTCCAGAAGCTCGGCGGCCGGATGCCCAAGGGTGTGCTGTTGATTGGCCCACCGGGCACGGGTAAGACGCTGCTGGCGCGCGCCATTGCCGGCGAGGCCGGCGTGCCATTCTTCAGCATTTCGGCCTCCGAGTTCGTCGAGATGTTCGTCGGTGTCGGTGCCTCCCGCGTCCGCAGCCTCTTCGAAGACGCCAAGAAGCACTCGCCGTCCGTGATCTTCGTCGACGAACTCGATGCCGTCGGCCGCCAGCGCGGCGCCGGCCTCGGTGGCGGCAACGACGAGCGGGAGCAGACCCTGAACCAGCTTCTCGTCGAGATGGACGGCTTCGACCAGCGCGAGGCCGTGGTGGTGGTCGCCGCCTCGAACCGGGCCGACGTCCTCGATCCAGCCCTGCTCCGGCCGGGCCGCTTCGATCGGCGCGTCGTGGTTGACCGGCCCGATCGTCGCGGGCGCGCCGCCATCCTGAAAGTGCACACGCGCAGCGTGCCGCTGGCCCCCGACGTCGACCTCGAGATCATCGCGCGCTCGACACCGGGGCTCGTCGGCGCGGATCTCGCCAACCTCGTCAACGAGGCCGCCCTGCACGCGTCGCGCACCAACCGGACGACGGTCGCGATGGAAGACTTCGAAGAGTCATTCGACCGCGTCGTCCTGGGTTCGGAGCGCAAGATCTACCTCAGCGAGGCGGAACGTCGTGTGATCGCCTACCACGAGTCGGGCCACGCGCTGGTCGCCTGGTATCAGCCGCAGTCAGATCCGGTTCACAAGATCACGATCGTCCCGCGCGGCATGGCGCTGGGCGTCACCCAGTCGATCCCGACCGATGACCGGCATAACCTGTCCGAGGAATATCTCGAGGCACGGATCGCAATGGCGCTCGGCGGACGCGCCGCTGAACAGCTGGGGCTGGGATCGATCACGACCGGCGCGCAGAACGACCTGGAAACGGCGACGGAACTTGCGCGCCACATGGTGGTGAGCTGGGGGATGAGCCAGAAGATGGGCCTCTTCTCCTTCGATGATTCGCCGCAGGCCGTTTTCCTCGGTCGCGAGCTGGCCGGGAGCCCCCACATCAGCCAGCGGACGGCGGCCATCATCGATGAGGAAGTGACCCGGCTCCTGGGCGAGGGCTACGAAACGGCCGAGAGCATCCTGACCGCGAACCGCGCCAAACTGGACACGCTGGCCAATGCCCTGCTGCAGGAAGAAGTCCTGGACGAAGACCAGATCGCCCGGCTGATCGGACCGCGGGCACTGGAAGGCGGCATTGTCACGCCCAAGCCCTGGAAAGCCGCCGTCACCGATGCGGGAGCGCAGGTCTAGGGCATGGCCAAGCCAACCCCCCTCCCCGACCCTCCCCCGCAAGGGGGGAGGGAGACGACTGGTGAGCCGACGCTGAGGCGCATCCCCCTCGTTCCCTTGCGGGACGACGTCGTCTTTCCCAAGCTGATCGTGCCCTTGTCGGTCGGCCGCCGCACATCGATCGCCGCCATCACGGCGGCCATGGATAAAGACAAGCAGGTGTTGCTGGTCGCGCAGAAAGACCCCCAGGTGGACGACACCGTCGAACAGGATCTCTATGCGATCGGCACCATCGCGGAAATCAACGGCATGCGGCAAACGCCCGCGGGCGTGCAAATGCTCGTCGCCGGCGCGCAGCGGGCGCGCATCGCGCGCTTCACGCAGTTCAAGCCTTTCATCGAAGTGGAGATTGAAATCCTCGCTGACCAGGTCGGCGAGGGCCTCGAGATGGAGGCCCACATGCGCTCCGTCAAGAGCCTCTACGAGAAATACGTGGAGTCCGGCGCGGCGGTCGCACCCGAGGTCGCGGCCACGGTGTCGAAGACGGACGACCCGGTGTATCTGGCCGACCTGGTCTCGGCGGCCCCGGACCAGACCCTCGAGCAGAAGCAGCACATGCTGGAGACGCCGAACGTGCTCGAGCGGCTACGACTTCTCGCCCTGTTTCTCAGCAAGCAGGTCGAGATCCTCGAGCTCAAAGCCAAGATCCAGAACGAAGTGCAAAGCACCATCGGCAAGCTCCAGCGCGACCAGATTCTGCGCGAGCAACTAAAAGCCATTCGCAAAGAACTCGGCGAAGACGAGGAAGGCGCTGACCTCCATAGCCTGCGCGAAAAAATCGAAGCGGCCGGGATGCCGGACAGCGTGAAGGAACGCGCCCTCAAAGAAATCGATCGGATGCAGAGCATTCCGGCGGCCTCGCCCGAGGTTGGCATCATCCGGACCTACGTGGACTGGCTGATCGCCCTGCCCTGGGGACCGCCGCCCGGCGAGACCTGGGACATCAAAGTGGCGGCGAAGGTGCTCGATGAGGACCACTATGGCGTCGAGAAGATCAAGGAACGGATCCTGGAATACATGGCGGTCCGGCAGCGGTCACAGAGCCTGCGCTCTCCCATTCTCTGTTTCGTCGGACCTCCGGGCGTCGGGAAAACCAGCCTCGGTAAGTCGATCGCTCGGGCACTGGGCCGCAAGTTCGTGCGGCTCTCGCTGGGCGGCATTCACGACGAGGCCGAGATCCGGGGACACCGGCGAACCTACATCGGCGCGATGCCGGGCCGAATTCTGCAGCAGATGAAAGTCGCCGGGGCGCGCAACCCGGTCTTCATGCTCGACGAAGTCGACAAAGTCGGCGCCGACTGGCGCGGCGATCCGTCGTCAGCCCTGCTCGAGGTCCTCGATCCGGAGCAGAACAAGGACTTTTCGGATCACTACCTGGAAGTCCCCTACGACCTGTCGCAGGTGCTGTTCATCACGACGGCCAACGTCGTCGACACCATCATTGCCCCGCTACGCGACCGCATGGAGATCATCCGGCTACCCGGATACACGGAAGACGAGAAGCTGCATATTGCACAGCAGTTCCTCAAGCCACGGCAGTTGCGCGAGCACGGGCTGACCGACGACAACCTGGAAGTTCCCGAGGAGACGCTGCGCTTGCTCATCCGCGAGTACACCCACGAGGCCGGCGTGCGCAACCTCGACCGCGAGATCGCGAACATCGCGCGCAAGATACCGCGGCGCATCGCCGAAGGGCAAACCGAAAAAGTCACTGTCCAGCCCGGTGACGTGATGGGCTACCTGGGGCCGCCGCGGTTCGAGTTCGGCGTCGCCGAGCTGGAAGACCAGGTCGGAGCCGTCACCGGCGTGGCCGTCAACGAGTACGGCGGCGACGTGATGACCGTCGAGGCGATCCTGATGCAGGGGCGCGGCGAATTCGCCCTGACGGGACAGATCGGCAAGGTGATGGAGGAGTCGGCGCGCGCCGCGGTCAGCTATGCGCGCTCGCATGCGCTCGAGCTTGGATTGAAGCCCGGCTTCTTCGAGGATCATTTCTTTCACATCCATGTGCCCGCGGGCGCGATCCCGAAAGACGGTCCCTCGGCGGGCATCACCATGGCCACCGCCGTGGTTTCGGTTCTCACCGACCGACCGGTGCGTCGCGAGGTCGCCATGACGGGTGAGATCACCTTGCGTGGCAAGGTGTTGCCGATTGGCGGGCTGAAAGAAAAGCTGCTCGCCGCGCATCGGGCGGGGATCAAGACCTTCATCCTGCCGGAGAAGAATCGCAAGGACCTGCACGAGGTGCCGGAAGAAGTCAAGAGTTCGATGGAGCTCGTTCTGGTCAAGCACGTCGATGAGGTGCTGGACAAGGCGTTGCTGCCGGCGGCCACCCGGCCGTCGACGCCCGGCCTCGGGTTTAAGCGACCCCTGGGCGGCTCCCAGCCCGGCACGGTCAACTAGCTTGCTGGGCCGCGGGCCCTGGTTACTCCTGGTCTTGCTGCTGGCTGGATGCAGCCTGCAGCCCGACGTTTCGCAGGCAGCGCCCAACGGCCGGGTGGGGACGGCGGCGCCGCGTCTTTCGGGCGAAACACTCGACGGGTCCGCGCTGTCCGTCGACTTCAAAGCATCGAGCACGGTCTTGGTCTTCTGGGCCGCGTGGTGCGGACCCTGTCGTAAGGAACAGCCGGGACTGAACGCGCTGGCGGCCAACTATGCCCGCTACGGCATCACCTTCTACGGCGTTGACATGCTCGACCACGATCGGGCGCTGGCGCGCGCGTTTTACGCCGAATTCAAGGTGCCGTATCCGAGTCTGTACGACGCCGCGGGCAGCCTGACGGCGGCCTATGAAGTGGACTCGCCCCCATCGTTCGTCCTCGTTGACCGTCGTGGCGTCGTCGTCGCTCGCTATCCGGGGGAGGCCTCGCAGGCGCAGCTGGCGAAATTAATCGATCAGAAGCTGATTACTTCGTCCGGCGCTGCCAACGGGTCGCCTTCAACATCTTCTTGTGCTTGTGTTTGCGCATTTTCTTCCTGCGCTTCTTGATTACCGAGCCCAAGCCCGGTCCCTTGTCGCAAACACGGCGCCGTTCATATCGCGGAACATTCTAGACGAAGTTGACGTTTAGACTGATGAGGGGCGTGAACGCCCCAGGGAGTTCTTTCCATGACAGAAGCCGTCATCGTTGAAGCTGTCCGTACGGCGATCGGCCGGCGCGGCGGCAAGCTGAGCCCGGTCCGGCCGGACGACCTGCTGGCGCTGACCCTCCGGGAAGTCGTCACCCGTGCGGGCGTCGACCCCGCCCAGGTCGACGACGTCATCGCCGGCTGCGTCACGCAGACCGGCGAACAGGGCATGAATATCGCCCGCGCCGCCGCCTTGATCGCGGGCTTCCCCATCGAAGTTCCCGGAACGACGGTGAATCGCTTCTGTGGCTCCGGCCAGCAGGCGGTGAACTTCGCCGCCCAGGGGGTCTTGTCGGGCGCGCAAGAGATCGTCATCGGTGCCGGCGTCGAAAACATGTCGCGCGTGCCGATGGGCTCGGATGCGTTCGGGCCCGGCGAAGGCCCGGTCAGCCCCAAGCTGATGGATCTCTTCGAGATCATCCCGCAGGGCAATTCGGCCGAAATGATTGCCAGGAAGTGGGGCTTCGGTCGCGAGCAACTGGACGAATTTGCCTATCAGAGCCACCTCAAGGCCGGCCAGGCGATCCAGGAAGGCCGGTTCACCCGCGAGATCTTTCCGGTGGCGGTCAAACAAAACGGCAGCACTTATGAATTCGCCGTCGACGAAGGCGTGCGCATCCCGCCGTCACGCGAAAAAATGGCACAGCTGAAACCATCGTTCCAGGAGGATGGCGTGGTCACGGCCGGCAACTCCAGCCAGATCAGCGACGGCGCCGCCGCCGTGTTGATCATGACCAAGGAAAAGGCCCTGCAGTTGGGGCTCAAGCCGCGGGCGCGCATCGTGGCGCAGGCGATCGTCGGCTCCGAGCCGACCATCATGTTGACAGGACCGATCCCGGCAACCCAGAAAGTCCTCAAGAAGGCGGGGCTACAGCTGAGCGACATCGACCTGTTCGAGGTCAACGAGGCCTTCGCCCCCGTGGTGCTGGCCTGGCAGCAGGAGACCGGTGCCGACATGGAGAAGGTCAACTACTCGGGCGGCGCGATTGCGCTCGGCCATCCCCTGGGTGCCAGCGGCGCGCGCCTGATCACCACCCTGTTGCATGAGCTCGAGCGTCAGGGTGCCCGCTACGGCCTCAGCACCATGTGTATCGGATACGGCATGGGCATCGCGACCGTTATCGAGCGACTTTAGCTCGTCCGGGTGCGCCGATCGGGGAAATCGATCGGCTCGTTGCGGTGGCGGCGTTCGACGACGCCGCTGAGCACGAACAGGAAGATCACCTGGAGGAGAAAATAGAGCGCCACGATCAGGTCGATCACCGTGGTCACGCTGCCGCCGGTCTCGCGCATGTTACCGACGGCCAGCCCGAAGAACAGGAAGGAGCACAAATAGGTGATCAGCGCGATCGAGTAGATCGCGTTCTTCCAGAGCTGGCGGTTGGCCAGCAGCCGGTTGAGCCCACGAGGGGCGGCCTCGTCGCTCAATCGCTCTAGTTGCATTTCCATTTGTGGCCTCTCAGTTGAGCCGTCTGTCCCGGTGGACATTGCGCGGGTGCCGGCGTGACGCCGGGGTCGAGCGTGCTCCCGTCGGGCGCGACCGTGGAAGCGTCGGTGAGGTGGCTGAGCTCGTAACTCACGTCCTGGAAGGTCCCCTGGAGCTGGTTGCCCGCCAGCACCACGACCGCGAAGGTGATGGTGGCCAGCAAGACCAGGAGGAAGGCATATTCGGTCAACGCCTGGCCAGACTGTCTCCGCCGTTTCTTCATGGCTAGAACGAAGGTAGCACCGGTTTGCGTTCGGCCTATCCGCCGTTCGGCCCTAATTGAGACGGGACTGACTAACGATCGACGTTACGCCAGTCGATCGAAGCCGGCGCGTAGCTCTCCATAACTCTTCGTAAGGCTTTCGTTAAGGACTTTTGTGTCCGCCACGACCGGCATGAAATTTGTGTCGCCATCCCAGCGCGGCACCACGTGCTGGTGGACATGATCGGCGACGCCGGCGCCCGCGACCTTGCCGGCGTTGATGCCGAGATTGAAGCCCTGCGGTGCCAGCACCTGGCGCAACACGCGCACGGAGCGCTGCGTCAGCGCCGTTAGTTCATTGGCCGCCGCGGCGGGCAGGTCCTCGAGATTGGCCAGGTGGGCATTGGGGGCAATCATCAGATGCCCGTTGTTGTAGGGATAGCGATTGAGGATGACCAGCGTCAGCTCGCCGCGGGCGAGCACCAGGTGCGTGGCGTCGTCCGAGGGGGCAGCAGCGGCGGCCTCGCAGAAGAAGCAGCCCGATGGCCTGGGCGCTTTGATGAACGCCATCCGCCAGGGCGCCCAGAGATGCTGCATCGGCTGAATCATAGGGCGCGGCCGCGCGGATTTTGCCGTGACAGTTACACAAAATCGTGTATACTCGCGCCCATGGCGTCGGGCTCCGCCGCTCTCGCCGAGAGGAGTTCGCTAAACTTGACCCTCGACCCGCGCGTGTGGGGCCGTGGCGCAGCTGGGAGCGCGATTGCATGGCATGCAATAGGTCACGAGTTCGAATCTCGTCGGCTCCACCACTCCTTCACTGATATGGCCAGGACTGTCGCCCCCGTCTACGATCCGCAGGCGATCGAGCCCAAGTGGCGCGATGCCTGGAAGAAGGCGGGCCTCTTTCGGGTCGCGGAGGATTCGAGCAAGCCAAAGTTCTACAACCTCGTCATGTTTCCCTATCCCTCCGGCCCGCTCCACATGGGCCATTTCCGAAACTACGTCATCGGCGACGCCATCGCCCGCTACAAGGTGATGCGTGGCTTCAACGTCCTCAACCCCTTCGGCTGGGACGCGTTCGGCTTGCCGGCGGAGAACGCCGCCATCGTCAGCGGCATTCCCCCGCGCGTATCGATCGAAGGCAACATCGCGATCTCCAAGCACGAGCTCGACCTCATGGGCGTCCTCTATGCCTGGGAGCGTGAGGTCACCACCTGCAACCCGGACTACTACAGGTGGACCCAGTGGCTCTTCTTGAAATTCCTTGAGATGGGCCTCGCCTACAAGCAGAAGGCGGCCGTCAATTGGTGCCCGAAAGACAATACCGTCCTTGCCAACGAGCAGATCGTCAACGGGGTTTGCTGGCGCTGCGGAACCAAGCCGACCAAGAAAGAGCTGGAGCAATGGTTCTTCAAGATCACGGCGTACGCGCAGCGATTGCTCGATGACCTCAGCAAGCTCGACCGCTGGCCGGAGCGGGTACGCGTCATGCAGGCCAACTGGATCGGCCGCAGCGAGGGCGCCGACCTGGAGTTCGCCGTGGACGGCGACGGAAGTCTGCGCGTCTTCACCACGCGGCCGGATACCGTCTTCGGCGCGACTTTCATGGTGATCGCCCCCGAGCACGAGCTCGTCCAGAAGATCCCCACGAAGGAGCGGCGGCGCGACGTCGACGCCTATGTCGAGCAGACCAAGGCCGAGACCGAGATCGAACGGCTCTCGACCGAGCACGAAAAGACAGGGGTCTTTACCGGCGCGTACGCCATCAACCCGTTTACCAAGGAGCGCATCCCCATCTGGGTCGCGGATTACGTTCTCGCCACCTATGGCACCGGCGCCATCATGGCTGTTCCCGCCCACGATGCGCGCGACTTCGAGTTCGCGAAGAAATATCAATTACCGGTGCGCCCGGTCATCAGCCCCACCAAGACCCCCTCAGCAAAACCGCTCGATGCGGCGCTCGAGTCCTACGACGGCTTCCTCGTCAACTCCGGGCCTCACAGCGGGCTGAGTGTGAAAGATGGCATGGCGAAGATCATCGCCGAGGCGGAAGCTCGAGGCATCGGTACGCGGACCGTCATCTACCGGCTGCGCGATTGGCTCATCTCGCGCCAGCGCTACTGGGGAGTGCCGATCCCGGTGGTCTACTGTCCGGACCACGGCATCGTACCGGTCCCAACCACGGAGCTCCCCGTGCCGCTTCCGGATCATGTCGAGTTTCGATCCGACGGCCAGAACCCACTCGCACACACGCCCGAATTCGTCAATACCACCTGCCCCCGTTGCGGCAAGCCCGCCCGTCGCGAGACGGACACCATGGACACCTTCGTCGATTCGTCGTGGTATTTCCTGCGCTACGCCGACCCCGACAACCAAACACTGCCCTTCGACAAAGCCAAAGTCGATTATTGGATGCCGGTCGACCAGTACATCGGCGGCATCGAGCACGCGATCTTGCACCTGCTCTATTCGCGCTTCTTCATGAAGGCCCTCTACGACGCCAAGATGGTTTCCGTCGACGAACCCTTCGCGGCGCTTTTCTCCCAGGGGATGATCCAGCGCAACGGTGCCGTGATGTCGAAGTCGAAGGGCAACGGCGTCACGCCGGACCAATTGGTGGAGCGGTACGGCGCCGATACCGCCCGCGTCTATGAGCTCTTCATCGGGCCGCCGGAACTGGATGCCGAATGGAACGATCGCGGCGTTGACGGCGTCGCCCGATTCTTGAACCGGGTCTGGCGCCTGGTCGTCGGCGAAGAGGACGAGGCGATCGCCGAGGCGAACCCGGTCAGTCCGCAGGACCTCACCCGCAAGCTGCACGAGACGATCAATCGGGTCACCCGGGACGTCGACGCCTTTCGCTTCAATACGGCGGTCTCGGCGTTGATGGAGCTCGCCAACCTGATGCAGGACTACCTGCAGGGGGGCGGGCGCCGGGAGGAGGCGTGGGAAGCCGCGGCTCTCGGGATGACCCGTATGCTCGGCCCGTTTGCGCCGCACCTTGCCGAGGAGTTGTGGCAGCGCCAGGGCGGGGAAGGGCTCGTGGTTTTCCAGCCCTGGCCCGAGCTCGACCAGGCATTGCTACGCCGGCCGCAGGTCACGATCGTCGTCCAGGTCGATGGCCGGCTTCGCGACCGGGTCGAAATGCCCGCCGGCGCGGATCAGGCCAATGCCCAGGCGCGGGCGCTCCAGAGCGCCAACGTCCAGCGCGCGCTGGATGGCCGGCGCGTCGCGCGTGCCGTGTATGTTCCTGACCGGCTGATCAACCTGGTCACGGCGTAGGACCGAGGCCCGATCCGAATCACGCCTGGACGCATGCGCAAGCGATTAGGCCTGGGCAAGCAGACAAATCTGTTTCGAGCCGGACTCCTCGGCTGGCTCTATCGCCACGACTGGCAATTGGCGGGCCTTCTCGCCGTCGCCACCGTCGCTGCGGCGGCGTTCGTGCTCTGGCCGCGGTCCCTTCCGACGGCGGCCACGCCGGCGCCGGCCGTCATCTC
>VBFF01000073.1 GCA_005889285.1 Chloroflexota bacterium | reverse complement strand
CAGGCTCCGAAGATCGATGACCTCCAGCGATATTTGCTCCGCCGCGGCGGTCTTGGCCGCCTGCAGCGCGATGCTCACCGTGGGCCCGTAGGCGATCACCGTCACGCCCGACCCTTCGTGCGCGACCCGCGCCTTGCCAATCGCGACGCGCGCGGCGGTGTCGATCTCCTCTTTGAGGTAGTAGCGCGCCTTCGGCTCGAAGAAGATCACCGGGTCGGGGTCGTCGATCGCTGCCTGGAGCAGGGCATAGGCGTCCGCCGGCGTCGACGGGGTGACGACCTTCAACCCGGCGGTGTGAGCGAAGTACGCCTCGGGACTCTCGGAATGGTGCTCGACGGCGCCGATGTGGCCGCCGAAGGGAACCCGAATCGTGATCGGCAGCGGAACCCCCGAGCGGTTCCGGTACTTGGCCACGTGGCTGACGATCTGCTCGAAGGCGGGGTAAATAAATCCGTCGAACTGGATCTCGGGCACGGGCTTAAAACCGCGCAGCGCGAGGCCGACCGCGATCCCGATGATCGATGACTCCGCCAACGGGGTGTCGAACACGCGCTCTTCCCCGAAGGCTTTCTGCAATCCGTCGGTAATCCGAAAGACACCACCGAGCGCACCGACGTCCTCGCCAAAGATGAGGACGTTCTCATCGTGGGTCAGGGCATCGCGTAATGAGAGGTTGATGGCCTTCGCCATGGTGACCGCTTCCATCAAGAACCCTCGAGCGATGATTCGAACTCTTCGCGTTCCCGAAGGAATGACTCCGGCGGGTTCGAGTAGACGCGGCCGAAGATCGCCTCACCGGGAGGCGGGGTGGGCATCGCCGTCAGCCGGGCACGCATCGCCTGCGCCGCCGACTCAGCCGCGTCCGCGATGGCCGCGACTGTCCCTTCGTCGATGATGCCTTGCTGCTCGAGCCAGGCCCGATAGCGGGCGATTGGATCCTTGGCGTTCCAGGCCTCCAGCTCGCTCTCCGTTCGGTACCGCGTCGGATCGTCGGAGCTGGTATGCGCGCCCATGCGGTAGGTCACGGCCTCGATCAAGTACGGGCCCTCGCCCTGGCGGGCGCGGTCGGCGGCCGCCCGCACCGCGGCGTAGACCCCGAGGACATCGTTGCCGTCGATCCGGATGCCGGGAAAGCCATAGCCGCGGGCGCGCTCGGCGATCGAGCCGGCGGTCTGCTTGGAGAGCGGCACCGAGATCGCCCAGTAGTTGTTCTGGCAGAGAAAGACGACCGGGGACTTGAAGACACCGGCGAAGTTCATTGCCTCATGCCAGTCGCCCTCCGAGGTGGCGCCGTCGCCAAAGGTGGAGAGGACGACCTCGTCACTGTGCTTGAGGCGGCAGCCCATTGCGAACCCGACGGCGTGGGGGACCTGGGTCGCGACCGGAATGGCCAGCGGGGCGAAGTGGTATTTGCGGGGATCCCAGGGTCCATGCGAGAGGCCGCGGAAGAGCGTCAGCATGTCGGCGGGATCGACGCCGCGGAGCATCGCCATGCCGAACTCGCGATAGCTCGGGAAAACCCAGTCCGTGGTCCGCAGCGCGGTCATTGCGCCGACGTGAATCGCCTCCTGGCCCAGGAACTGGCCCCAGAGACCGAGCTCGCCCTGCCGCTGCAGGTTCAACGCCTCCTGGTCGGCGCGACGGATCAGCACCATGTTCCGGTAGAGCTCGCGGAGGGCCGCGGCATCCAGCCCCAGGCGGCTCCTCCCTTCCGCGGTCAGCTCGCCGGCCGGTGAGAAGAGGGCGCGCAGCGGGTCGTCCGCCGCGACGACTCGAACCACGTCCGCCATTGCCGGAATATCCTATACCGGAGTTATCTTGCCGACCCCTCAGCGCGAAGCTCGCCCGACCGCAACCTATGCTGTTGCGAAGGCTGATCAGGCCAACATCCTCGAACAGTTCCGGCACCAGCACGCAGCCGAACTCCCGCCCGGTCCCTACGAATCGTGGCGGGTCAAGCTTTCGGACGGGTCGAGCCAGGCGACCGCGATCATGTACCGGTCCGGCAAGCTGGTGATCGCCGGACACGCGCCGGCATTCGACCACGCGACCGCCATCGCGGACGCGGTTGCGAAGCCGGTAGCTCCAAAGCGCCCGCCGCCAAATCCCCCCACCGCCGCGGCCGCGGCTCCATCCGAGACGGAACCCCACATCGGCACGGATGAAGCCGGCAAAGGCGACTTCTTCGGTCCGCTGGTGACCGCCGGGGTCTATGTCGATGAGCGGGCAGCGAAGCTGTTGCGGACTCTCAGCGTGCGCGATAGCAAGCTCGTCTCGGATCGTGAACTGCGCGGCCTGGCGACGAATATCCGGCAGGTCGTCGAGGACGAGAAGCGCGCCGTCATCATCGTGGCGCCCAAACGCTACAACGAGCTCTACAAGCAGATGCGAAGCGAGGGAAAGAACCTCAATACGTTGCTGGCATGGGCCCACACCCGCGCGATCGAGGACCTCATCGGCCACGGGCTAAAGCCGAAATTCATTCTTAGCGATCAGTTCGGCGACAAGCGTTACATCGAGAGCCGTTTGATGGTCGACACGCGTCTCAGCGGTGTCCCCGTGCTCCAGATGCATCGGGCCGAGGCGGACGTGGCGGTCGCCGCGGCGTCGATCCTCGCCCGCGACGCCTTCCTGCGGTGGCTGGAGCAGGCGGGCAAGACACTCGGGCTGACCGTGCCGAAAGGCGCCTCACCCAAAGTCATCGAGACCGGCAAGCTGCTCGTTACGCGGCTGGGGGCCGACGCGCTGAAGGACTACGCGAAGGTCTCATTCAAAACGATGAACCAGATCGTGCCGGGATCGGGCCCCGCCGTCGCCTAATCTTGACTGTCGTGCCCGATCGCACGACCTATCGCGATCTGTTTCGGATCCGCAGCTTTCCCCGGCTCGCGACCAGCGTCATGCTGGCTCGCACCGCCAGCCAGATGATGCTGCTCACGCTGGTGCTCTTCGTGTTGCAGCGGTTTCACTCGCCATCGCTGGCCGGGGTAACCGTCTTCCTGTCCATTGCGCCGGGCGTTGCCTTGAGCCCCATCGCCGGTGCGCTGCTCGACCGCCACGGCCGGGTGCGGCTGATCACGCTCGACTATCTGGTCGGCTTCGTCACGCTCGCCCTGATCGCCGGCCTCGACGTGAGTGGCCGGCTGACGCCCTGGGTCTTGCTGCCGATCGTGACCATCAGCTCGCTGACCTACTCGCTCAGCAACAGTGGGGCGCGCTCTTTGCTGCCCTTGATCGTTCCGGCGCGGCTCTGGGATCGCGTCAACGCGCTCGACAGCATCGCGTACGCGGTGACCATCGGGGCCGGCCCGGCGTTCGCCGGGGCGTTGACCGCCTGGGCAGGCCCGCGGCTCGCGCTCACCGTCACGGCCGGCGTTTTTCTCCTTGCGGCCCTGCTGATCATGCCCCTCGCGGAGCCGGTCGCCGCCGGTGGCGCTCGCTCCGTCGTCGCGGAGGCCTGGGCGGGTCTGACCTACGTGCTGGTCCACAACCCGGCGCTTCGGGGCATCGCCCTCACGGTGTCGATCCTGAATGTCGGGTTCGGTATTCTCGTGGTCGCGCTGCCGGTGATGGTGCTGCAGCGGTTGCACGGCAACGCGGCCCTGGTGGGCGGACTCTGGGCCGTCTATGGCCTTGCCTCTGTGCCGTCCGCGCTCATCGCCGGTCGCATCAGCAGCGAAGGGCGGGAACGCCTGGTCATGATCGTCACGGACGTGGTCGCCGGCGTGGCCGTCGGGCTGCTTGCTTTCGCCGGCAATGCCTGGCTGGTGGCAGCGGCCCTGCTGATCGCTGGCCTGGCGAACGGCCCCTTCGACGTCAGCATGTTCTCGATGCGCCAGCGGCGTACCGATCCCGCCTGGTACGGCCGCGCCTTCGCCGTCTCGATGGGTCTGAATTGGGCCGGGCAGCCGATCGGCTCGGCGATCTCCGGCCCGCTGATCCACATCGGCCTGACGGTCGCGTTCCTGGTGGCCGGCGGTCTGATGCTGCTGGCCGCCGGCCTTGTCCGATGGGTTATCCCCGCCGAACCCGCGGGTACAATATCGACCGAGTCCGCCAGGCAGTCGCGCCGGGATCGTCCCGTCGAGGAAAGTCCGAGCTCCGCAGAGCAGGGTGCCGGGTAACGCCCGGTCGGGGTGACCCGAAGGAGAGTGCCACAGAAAAGACACAGCCGCCGCGAGCGACGGCGAAGGTGAAATGGTGCGGGTAAGAGCCCACCAGCAGCCGGGAGACCGGCTGGCTCGGTAAACCCCACCCGGAGCAAGACCGAATAGGAGGACGATACGGCT
>VBFF01000072.1 GCA_005889285.1 Chloroflexota bacterium | reverse complement strand
CGCCAGGTGGAGAGCTGTCGCATGTCGGCATGAAAGAAGCCGTTGGCATCCTGACCCGGCTCCACATCGCCCGCCGCATCCGACACAAAGAAGGTGTTGCCATCGAGCACCGTCAGGTTGCCGGCCATCGACCTAGAGTACTCACTGCGCCGCGCAGGCGCTTCGTCAGCTAGAAGTGTGAGCGCAGCTCGCCGAACCCGCGCAGGATAAGGAGGCGTCCGTCGGCCGGCGCGACCTCCTCCTTTTCCAGCCGCCAGGTGTGCTCGTGGGGAATGAACACGGCATTGAGCCCCGCCTGCAGGGCCGGGTTGATGTCGGAGCGTGGGGAGTTACCGATCATCCAGGTGCGCACGGGGTCAAGCTGCCGCTCCTCGACGATCGCCCGGTAGGTATCGACGGCTTTCTCGCTGACAACCGCGGTCGCGGTAAACCGTGACTCCAGCCCGGATCGTTCGATCTTCAGCCGCTGCTCCTCGGGATGACCCTTCGTCACCAGCATCAGGTCGTGGCGACCGGCGAGATAGTCCACCGTCTCCGCCACATCGGGCATGAGGGTGACCGGCTGGCCGGCGATCCGCTGGCCCAGTTGCAGCACGTGCTCGATGTCGCGCGGTACCAGGTCTCGTTCGGCGAGCCGCTCGTAGGTCTGCTGCAGGTTTTTCGTGAAGCTCGCCGACCCGTAGCCATGCACCGGGACGTTCATACGCTCGATCTCGTCGAGCGCGGCGCGAACCTGCTCGCGCGTCATCTTGGAGTGGCCGAGGAAATCAATGAATTCCTCGATCGCCCGCTCGAAGTAGACGTTGTTCTCCCAGAGCGTGTCGTCGCCGTCGATCAGGAGAAATTGGCGAGTGGTCGGGCGTGCCATCCGCCCAAGGCTACCTTGGCTGGAACCGGACGAGGTGCCGGCTGGTATGAAGGGATAGGAATCGATCCGTGGAGGGCCGGCCACTGGACGACATAGCGCTCGTCGAACGAGCCAAAAACGGCGATGTCAACGCATATGAAGCACTTGTCCAGCACTACCAGGAGCTGGCGTTTCGGGTCGCCTACCAGGTCACCGGCAACGCCGCGGATGCGGAAGACGCGGCCCAGGAGGGATTCGTGAACGCCTACTACGCGCTCAGCCGTTTTCGCGCGGGCGCGCCCTTCAAGCCGTGGCTGTGCCGCATCGTCGCTAACGAAGCGCGTAATCGCCGGACCTCGGCCCAGCGGCGGACGGTCCTGGCGGAGCGCGCCTTGGTCGCCCAATCCTCGGGGGACTCGGCCCAGTCCCCCGAGGCTGCGGCCGAGGCGGATGCCTTCCGTTCCACCCTGCTCGCGACACTGCGGACGCTGCGCGAGGATGACCGGCTCATCCTTGCCTACCGCCTCTTCTTCGATCTGTCGGAGGCCGAAATGGCGGATGCGCTCAATGTCCCGCGGGGGACCGTGAAGTCGCGGCTGTCGCGCGCACTGTCGCGCTTGCGCGCCGCCTTACCCACCGACATCCGCATGCCGTCAGCGGCGGGGGGGCACGATGGCTGATCCCCAGCGGATCACCGACGTCGAGCTGGAGCGAGCGCTCCGGGATCTCGGGCCGCGCTATCCGTACCCGCTGACGCCGAACCTGGCGAGCCGCGTGCGCGGGCGCATCATGGCGCAACCCGTTGCGCCGTCGCGCCGCCTCGAGCTGTGGCGCGATCCGCGGCGACTCGCCCTGGTTGCGGCGGTGCTCCTGGTGCTGCTGGGCGCGGCCGCCATCGCCAACCCGGCGACGCGCGACGCGATTGCGCACTTCTTCCACGTGCGTGGCGTGATCGTCAATCGCCAGGCCTCACCGCTACCGTCCTTCTCCCCAGTGACGCCATTGGATCTCGGCCGCCGCACAACGCTGGTGGATGCTCAATCGAAAGTGAAGTTCACCATTGCCGTACCGGCCGAGCTCGGCGCGCCGGACGCCGTCTACGTCGTGAGCGGCGTTCCCGGTGGCGAGGTCGCGCTGGCCTATACGCCGCGCCCCGGCATCCCGCTGGTCACGCAGACCGGATTAGGCGTGCTCATGACCGAGTTCCGTGGCGACCTCGTCCCGGGATTCATCGGCAAGAGTCTTGAACCGGGCACGACTGCCGAGGAAGTTTCGGTCAACGGTGATCCCGGCTGGTGGATCGCGGGCAAGCCGCACATGATCGTCGTTCAGGTCAACGGCCAGGAGCGGCCAGAGACATTGCGCATGGCCGCCAACACCCTGATCTGGGACCATGCCGGGGTCACCTACCGGATCGAATCGGGTCTCTCGAAGGCCGACGCCTTCCGCATCGCGGCCGGCCTTCCCTGACCGCCATTCGGCGCGCCGGCGCCGGCGGCGAAATGGTCTCCGGGTCCCACAGCCGCCGGCTCCAGACGCTGGTTGCCATTGTTGGCTCCATCCGTGACAGCTGTCTGTCGCGGTGCTTCACAGCTGCTACACAACTGTCTTGCAGGATGAGACGCAGTCGAGATTCGATTTAAGGAGAACCACAATGAAAACGAAAGACAGAAACCGCAAACTGATGATGCTGGGCGGGCTCGGCCTCGGGCTGGCAATGCTGGGGCGCAAGCGCCGCTGGCGCCGCTACGCGATGGGCCAGATGATGGGCGGCGGCTACCCCGGCGGACCCTGGGGCCGCTTCGGCGGCTACGGCCACGGCGGCGGAACGCAGCAGACATTTACGCTGCCGCCATTCATCGAGGCGACCCTGAAGGCCTGGCACGACCGGGCGCACGGAACGGTGCCGCCGGCGGGGACCGCCTCGGATCAATCGGGGACCGCACAGGTCTGATTTCCCCTCCCTCCCGACTGAGGCGGAGTCGCGACTCCGCCTCAACTTTTTGCATAGGATGGCGCTGGTGAAGACGATCCTTGTCGTGGACGACGAGCCCCAAATCGTGACGCTGGTGCGGGACTACCTCGAGCACGGGGGCTTCACGGTCTTCACGGCTGCCGACGGACCCACGGCGCTACGGACCGCGTCCACGCAGCACCCTGACCTCGTCGTCCTCGACCTCGGCCTGCCAGGCATCGACGGCCTCGACGTGACCCGATCGCTCCGCCGTAACGGGACCGTGCCCATCATCATGCTGACCGCCCGCACCGCTGAGTCCGACAAGCTGGTCGGCCTCGAGCTGGGCGCCGACGACTACGTGACCAAGCCGTTCAGTCCCAAGGAGCTGGTCGCGCGCATACGCTCGGTGCTCCGTCGCAGCGAAGCCGCGAAGGCCCCGGGTGATCTGATCCGCGTGGGCGACGTCGAGCTCATCGTGTCGACCATGGCCCTGACGATCGCCGGCCGGCGAATCGAGTTGACGCCGACCGAATTCCAGCTGCTGGCGACGATGGCGCGGCAGCCTGGGCGCGTGTTCAGCCGGGCCCAGCTGCTGACCGCCGTCCGCGGGGACGCGCTGGAAGCCTTTGAGCGCGCGATCGACGCCCACATCAAGAACCTGCGGCGAAAGATCGAGCCGGACCCACACAACCCGCAATATCTGCTGACGGTCTTCGGCGTCGGTTATCGCTTCGCGGATGCGCGACGATGAGCCCATCGGGCTGGCGTGGCGGGGGCTGGGGCCCACCCGGATCGCGGGGCCGTGGGCGGCCACCGTGGTGGCCCGAGGGTCAACCCTGGCCGCCGGCCGGGGGACCACCCTGGCGCCGGATGGGGCGTCGATTCGTGTGGCGAATTGCCGGGTTCATCGCCGCCGCCTTTCTGCTCATCGCGGTGATGCTCACGATCGGCGTCGTGCTGGCAGGCACCGCGGTCGGCCTCATCGAGGCGCCTCATGGTGTTCGGTTTCTCGCCATTGCGGCGCTGGTCGTGCTGGTGATCGTCATCCTCCGGGGGAGCCGTCGCTTCCAGCGGATGGCGGTCAACCTGGGTGAGATCGTCGACGCCGCCGGGCGGATCGAGGCCGGCGAGTACGGCGTGCAGGTCGCGGAACGCGGACCACGAGAGCTGCAGACGCTCGCTCGCGCCTTCAACGCGATGAGCACGCGGCTGGCGACCGCCGACCGCAACCGGCGCGCTTTTGTTGCCGACCTGACGCATGAGCTGCGCACACCGCTCGCCATCATCCGCGGGCAGGCCGAGGGCATCGGCGACGGTGTCTATCCCGGCGACCAGGCCCACGTCACCCCGATCCTCGATGCGACGGCGTCGCTGGACTCGCTCGTCGATGCCCTGGCCACCATGACGCTGGCCGATGTCGGGAGCCTGACGCTCAAGCGGGAGGCGGTCGACGTGCCGGTCCTGGTGACCAGTAGCCTGGCGGCGTTTCAGAGCGCTGCGGACGCCGCCGGGGTGCGGTTGGTCGCGGACCTCGAGCCGGATCTGCCGGCGATCGATGCCGACCCGGCGCGGATTCGAGGTGTCCTCGGCAATCTGCTCT
>VBFF01000071.1:7193-9158 GCA_005889285.1 Chloroflexota bacterium | reverse complement strand
CTCGATATCTTCGCCGTCGACGCCGCCCTCAGCGGCCCGGCGATTCTGCACCTTGGAGACGTAAGGGATCGAGGACTTGAGGACGGTAATGGTGTTGCGGGCGACGTTGCCTTTCCGGCCACCGCCGATAAGGTACGAGCGAAGCCGGAGCCGGGATCCCTTGGGGGGCACGGCGCCATAGTTCCGGAACACGCCGTCCGGCTCGCGGACGCCCGGGCCCAGCTGTACCTCACCGCTGACGGCGTCCAGCACGAAATGCCGATCCTCCGCCGTGCTGTCGACGAAGTGCTGAGCCTGCTTCCACTCCTGCCAGCCGTCGATCCCGCTGACCTCGAGGATGTTCGCGGCACCGCCGGGGACGACCGGCCGGTGCTTGAGCGCGAACCGCTGGCCCGAGACCCCCTCCGACGCGCCGAGGAGCTCGTTCTCCACCAGCGCGGCGTTCACCGCCTCCGCGGTCCCGCCGGTGGTGAAGGCGACCAGGCCCTTGATGATGGGTGACGCGCTGTAGGTCGGTTGGTCAGGCTCCGGCTTGAGCACGCGCGCCCGCAGCCATCCGGCACGCTGCTGCTCGATGACGGAGACGGTGTGGCTCTTGGGGATATGCAATACGACGTCGCCGTCCCGGTTGAGGCCACCGGTGCCGTCTCGGTCGACTTCGCACGCCGACCAGGCGTAGCCATCCCAGGCTTCCCAGACCAGCGGCGGGTTCTCGGGATCGACGCCCACGCCCTCGATATCGCACTTGAAGCGCAGCGTCACCGCGCACGAGGGCACGGCATCGGAGAGGCCAACCAGGAGCACGTCATCCGGCTTCGGTACTTTGTCGAAGCAGAAGAACGACGTGCGTGTCTCGAGCGCCTCGGTGTGGTCGCTGACCTCTTTCTCGCCGCCGAGCGAGGAGGCGAGCCGGGAGAGCGAGCAGGGGACGATCGGCAAGTCGCCGATGGTGGTAAAGACGATCGCCTCGTCGGTCTCGGTGCGCAAGGTGGCGGCCTGGGTCCCCGGCCGAATATGGATGGTTCCCGGCTGCGGGCCCGCGAGCCAGAACGTGATCGCGGCCCGTGCCGCGGTCGGGGGAAAGAGCCGGACGCCGATCAGTTCGAGGAATTTGATGTAGTTGCGCTCCGGAACTCGATTGAGCCGGTACAGGACCTGGTCCGTCATCCAGGCGAAGGTCTCGATCAGCGTGACACCCGGGTCCGACACGTTGTGATCGGTCCACTCGGGGCAGCGCTGCTGCACGAGGCGCTTGGCATCATCGACCAAATCTTGGAAGCGCCGATCGTCGAGGTTCGGGACTGGAAGTGCCATGCTCATCCTCCTCCTGCAGATTTGTTGTTCGTCATGTCGTCTCCGGCGGGATTATGTAGAACGGGAAGACCAGGTTGCGGGGATCGTTGGTCTCGCCGACCGCATAGCGGATGTCGATGTAAATGATGCTCGAGTCCTCGGTGTCGAAGCTCACCAGGACATCACGTACCTCGATGCGAGGCTCCCAGCGGCGTAGCGATGCACGGACAGCCGTGGCCACCCGCGCGGCGGTTTCCGTATCGGCGCTGTCGAAGACATAGTCATGAATGGCGCAGCCAAACTCCGGGCGCATGGGCCGCTCGCCGATCGCGGTGCCGAGGATCAGCCGGATGCTTTCCTCGATTTCCTGCTCGCGCGACACCAGGGCGATCCGTCCGGTTGGGTCGGTGCGGAGGGGGAACGCCCAGCCGGAACCTATAAATTCTTCGCTCATTGCGCGATCACCTTCATCTGGCCGGCCGAGGCGATCATCATCGGTGTGCCTGTCGGCACGCAGGTCCCGGCAACCGGTGGCAAGGCGAGCAGCACCGGCATACCGCCGGCGAGAACCTTCGTGCTGCCGGAAGGGATGATGCCGCTGATGCAGGGGCCATTCGCGACAGGCGGCGGCGGAAAAGCGCAGCCGGCGATCACGTAGGAGGCGGGGATGGT